>JAGPBG010000136.1:1701-6516 GCA_018063485.1 Cypionkella sp. | reverse complement strand
GTTCCTCCTTCTTCATGTGCACTTCCAACTCGCCAATCATCTGCTGCAACAGATCCGCCAACCCGGCGGGCACGCCTTGGGCCGCGACATGCACCCGTTCTACCTTGGCCGACAAGGCGGCGAGATCGGGCAATTGCTGGCGGTGGCGCGCGTGATAGCGGGTTTCGATATAATGGGTCAGAGCGGCGGCGTCTTGCGGCGGGCTGTCAATCGCTGCGGAGTTGGGCATCATTTTTCCTTTGGTTTGATTTTTCTGCGGTATGGGTCGCGATGGCCATCTGAAAGGCGCGGGCAATGCGCTCGGCGCGTTCGACAAGATGGGCGGCACCTGTAGTGGGGCAGGTTTCCGCTGCCGTCTCGCGAAACAGCGCCAGCCAGCGGGCGAAATGCACCGCCCCGATCGGCATATCAAGGTGAGGGATCACCGGCGCTCCGTGATAACGACCGGTCATCAAGGCGACCGAGGACCAGAATTCGACCAGCCGTGCCAGATGGGCATCCCAATCTTGCACATGCTCTGCAAAAATCGGTGCAAGCATCTGATCGGCGCGCACCTTTTGGTAAAAGCGGTGAACCAGTGCCGTCAGGTTATCATCGTTCAACCCGGTCTGGCGCATGATCTCGTCTGTCATGTCCGGACGGAGTGAGGCGGGTCTGTTGGTCTGGAGTTGCATCGGGACGCCATCATGTTTGCGCTTGGAGATCGGGTTATCTCTGGAAATAAGTATTGTAAATACCTATTGAAGGGGCGCAACGTCGCAGTCACAATCGAAAGACCAACCAAAGGAGATTTCTCATGGACAACTGGCTGCCAAGCCTGATCACCGCCACGCCGAGTGAGGGCTTTGATCTTGCCATCAAACTGTCGCGGATCGCCGTCAAAAAGACCCAGCCCGACGCGGCTGTGCGCGAACGCCTGCGCCCCGATTATGCCGAGGATTCGTCGGCCCTGATTGCGTCTTCCCATGTCGTGGCCACCAATTTCGCAACCGTCGCTGCTGCCAACGGCTATTGGCGCGGTTAACAGTCGCGCGATCAAGGCGGGCGCAGCGGCCAAAGTGCAGCAAGATCCACCATACGACAGCTGGTCTTGACGCGATCGGCCCTGGTTTTCTGGCCGCCCTGGCTTTCTGGCTTTGGCCTGGGCAATCCAGGAGTTGGATATGGAAGGTCAGATCAATACTGCGCTTTGGTTCTCGCCGGGTGTGAGGCTTGACCAAGCGACGATGGCCGCAAGGGCGGCGGCTATCTGTATATCGGTGATGATTGTGCAGAGAGCCGTTAGCTTGCCCAGACCAGCGCTCGAAGCCGTGGCCACCACAATGGCCCGAGCCCGACAGGCATGGGCGCCATAACAGCAGCACGAACAGAAACCATGGATGGTTTCTGCCTTTCGAGCGGGCAGATTTCTTGGCAGATGCGCGCGCAAATGGGGAACCATTTCTCTGCCGCAACTGTTCGCATCGGGCGCGGGACTCTGAAGACGCGTTGCCGGATTTTGGAGTTGGAAAATCGCATGTCACCCAGTCAATACTCGTTTCCCGCCGATACAAGACTTCAACAGCCCAGTTCGAAAGCCGTTGTGATCATTGCTCTGATCCTGATGCTTGCGACCATGTCGATTGCAGGCAGTTTCCTGATTCCGGTGACGCTGGCATTCTTGTTGTTTTTTGTCTTTGCCCGCCTGCGACGTGCGTTGGCTCGGCGGGGCGCACCGGCCGCTCTTGTTGCGGGGGTGATCGTGTTCGGGCTGGGCGTGGTCATGGTGATTATCCTGGTGTCTATTGCCGCACCCGCTACCACCTTGCTGGGCAAGATCCCCGAGATTTCAGGCCGGTTGCAAGACAAGGTTGAGGGGCTGCGCGGGTCTTTTTCGATCCTCGATGCAGCGCTGGCCAGCTTTCGCGGCACCGTTGATCCGGAAAGCGCGCTGGTGGGCAGTTCTGCGTTTATCGCGCTTGTCACCTCGATGCCCGAGGTGCTGGGGCAAGTGTTCTTTGTGCTTTGTCTTTTGTTCTTTCTGATCTTGTGCGGTGATCTGCTTTACCTGAAGATCGTGCAGAGTTTTGATACGATTGGTGACAAGCGCGCGGCTTATAAAGCGTTAAGAAATATTGAAGACAGTCTTGGGCAATATCTGGGCACCATCACACTCATCAATGCCGGTTTGGGATTGGCGATTGGTCTTGCGATGTGGGCGCTGGGGATGCCCAGCCCGGCCCTGTTCGGCCTGATCGGATTTCTGTTCAATTTTGTGCCCTATATTGGTGCCATTGCCGGGGCAGCAATAGCAACCTTTGTGGCACTGATGGGCTTTCCCGGCGTTGGGTTCCCGCTTCTGGTTGGGGGGGCATATCTGGCTTTGACGGCGGTGGAAGGGCAATTCATCACACCGATCTATGTCTCGCGCAGGTTGCAGATGAACCCGGTGGTTGTGTTCACCGCTATCGCGCTGGGGGCTTATCTGTGGTCGATCGTGGGGATGGTCGTGGCGGTGCCGCTGCTGGTGGTGATGGGCGTGATTGCCGATCATGTGCCATCGTTGTTCAAGTTCGGCAATTTCCTCTCGGGTGAGGCCCCGCCGGTTCTGAGCGAGGACGATCCGCCTGCCGAGCCACAGTCCACGCCCGACGACACCTCGAGCAAAGCCGTGTCGTAACGCCCATGTTTTGGGAAAGTTAACGATCCAGAAGCAAAAGCCCCGGCTGACATGGCCGGGGCGTTCTGGTGATTTCGATTGTCTTCGTCTTCCTGTCCGTTTTCAAACCGGTGGTTGGCCGCGAAGGGCACGCGCGACCATCGCCAGGACGAACAGGACGATAAAAACAAAGAACAGGATTTGCGCGATCCCGGCAGACGTGCCGGCAATGCCGCCAAAGCCAAGTGCGGCCGCGATCAACGCGATGATAAGGAATGTCAAAGCCCAGCCAAGCATGATAGTCTCCTGTGTTGCGGTATTGATACGAAACAAACACCACTGGAGCCTGATCGGTTCCCTGCCGGGGCGGAATTGGTGAAAGGCATTTGCGCTGAAAAGACGGAACCAAAACACAATCACAGCGTTTGTTCAGCAACCGGACCAGCCAAAGTGCTGCGCGGTGATATGGTGGCAGGTGCCGTCGATGAAACGCGGAAATGTTGCCAAATTCGACCACAGACTTTTCCTCAAGATCGAAAACGGAGACGATCATGACCAATATCAATCGTGAGATTTCTGAAACCGCTGCAACGCTTCGTCGCAATAGCATTTCCGCCGTAGAAGATCTGGCTGCGCAGGCCAAAGACACCATGGCCACCGCGACCGAGAAGGCCAAAGAAGTGGCAGAGGTGGCCGCAACCGAGGTGCAGCGCAAGGCTGAATGGGCCAAGGAAGCCGTCGCTGATGGCGTGGCGCAGGTTTCGGCCAGTTTGCGCGGGTCATCGGCTGGTGATCTGGCGTCACGCGCCAAGACCTTTGCCAAAGACAATCCTGCGCTGGTCGTGGCGGGCCTTGCCCTAGTGGGCTTTGCGCTGACACGCTTTTTGCGTGCGGATCCAGTGGCGGAGGCGGCGGCGGACAGACCAGATATCAAACCCCGCATCCCCAGGCCTGCCGCTGCCAAATCGCCTGCAAAGCGTGTAACGCCCAAGAAAACGGCGGACAAAGCGAAAGGCTGATGGATACGAACTCCGCATCTGTCAACCTTGGAAAGGTGTTGGCGCAAGTCGTCGGCCATATCTCGCGTCTGGTCGCGGCGGAGTTGGTGCTGACCCGTCTTGAAGTGCGCGCAGCATGGAGGGCGGCCCTTTGGGCCGTCGGTCTATGCTGTGCGGGGGTGATTTTTGGCCTGGTTACGGTGGTATTGCTTGGCATCGCCATGGCGCTGGGCCTTGTTGCGCTGGGGTTGGTGCCTTGGGTGGCATATCTTGTGACAGCGGCGTCGTTTCTGGTGCTGGCGGTCGTTCTTGTCTTGGGGGCGGTGCGATTGCTTGGCCGCGCGGTTGGAATGCCGCGGCGGCGTCTTGCCGAGATATCCCGTGATCTTCGCGGTGTTATCAAAGCGCTCCTGAAAGGAGACACGGAATGAAACGTGATGCGTTGAAGGACACCATAGAAGCGGAAACGCAGGCCATCGGGCAGGCGGTTTCGGGTCTGAGAGCCCATGTCAATCTGGGCCGCAGCCTTGGGCCAGCCCCGCTGGTTGGCTTGCTTATAGGGGCAGGGATCGGTTGGCTTGGCTCTGGCAAAGCAAAGAGCCCGCAAGCTGTGCCGGACGCTGCTGTTGCCGCTTGGGAAAATGAAGGTGGCGCAGTGCTTGCAATTCCCGGGGCTCCGCTTGCAACTGATGCGCGATTGGGCCGGGGTATCGCCGCCTTTGCCTTGGGGATTGCGGCGGCGCTGCTGCTGCCGCGCACGCGGCGCGAGGATGCGATTTTCGGTAAGTCAGGTAGATGGACGCGGCGGCAATTGGCGCAGGGGGCCGAGGGAGCTGTTGCATTGGGCGGGCAAGTGGCGCGCCGCTTGGGGGATGATCTCATTTCGGAAATGCAAAAAGATGCTGAAACCAAGATAGATGCGGCATCGCGTGCTGTCGTGGACGCCTCTGATGCGATCATTGCGCAGATCAAAGCGGCACGCGCGCAGCGCTGATACGCCACAGTTTGTCATGAATAGAGCGCCCCGGTGATCCGGGGCGCTCTATTGCATTCGGCAGTGCTGGGTCAGATTTTCGACAGCCAGTCGTCCACTTCCTTTTCCGCCGCCGCTTTGGCATGGCCATAGCGCTCTTGGACTTTGCCGATCAGTTGGTCGCGTTTGCCGTCAATGCGGTCGAG
>JAGPBG010000136.1:0-1601 GCA_018063485.1 Cypionkella sp. | reverse complement strand
CGGCAGTGCTGGGTCAGATTTTCGACAGCCAGTCGTCCACTTCCTTTTCCGCCGCCGCTTTGGCATGGCCATAGCGCTCTTGGACTTTGCCGATCAGTTGGTCGCGTTTGCCGTCAATGCGGTCGAGGTCATCATCGGTAAGTTCGCCCCATTTCTCTTTGGCGGCACCTTTGATCTGTTTCCATTTGCCTTCGATCTGATCCATGTTCATGTCATTGCCCTTGCAAATGACCCGCCCTGTGCAGGCCTTCCATACCAGTAAAACGCGCAGGCGAGGGGATGGTTCCAAGCCATTGTCCAAACTGGCGGGTTTGCAGCGCAAGAGTCGCCGTGGTTGCAAGAGTCAGGGCAAGGATCGGGGCAAAGATCGGTGCAAAGGTTGGGGCAGGGCGAAAAGACCCGATGGGGTCCAGTCATATCGCGGGGGCTGCGTCACTGGTTTCGTCGATTGCCGCAAGCCGGTTTTCGGCTTCGACAAGATCAGCAATCACGAAAGTTATGCGTAGATGATAGCTGTCACCGATCTGTTCCTGACTGAGTGTGCCGCCGATCTGTTGCGAGAACGCAACCAACAATTGTGCGCCGAGGCCGGTGCTGGTGTTCAAGGTATCAGGATCGGCCATTTCGGGCTTTGACGCGGCGCTGTTGATCAAGCTCAGCACTGCATGGCCATCACTCTGGCGCTTCAACGCCACATGCAGCAGCGGGGCAGATCCATCGGGGCTGCGTGCGTATTTCAGGGCATTCGTTAACGCCTCGGTCAGAAACAGCGATAAGGGCACCGCCTGATCAGGTGTCAGGCGGATATCGTCAAATTCGGTGCTGACGTTGATTTGCCGCCCCGGACCGGTGGCCATGTTGACGGTTTGGCGGGTGATATCGGCCAAAAGCTCATTGGCATGAATGTCGGTAAGACCGGTTGTCTGATAAAGCCCACGGTGGATCGTGGCCAGACTCATGATCCGATCCTGCAAGCCCTTCAACAGCCCGCGGGCTTCGGGTGTGCGGGCCTGGCGTATCTGCATGTTCATGATCGAGGCGATCAGTTGCAGGTTGTTCTTCACGCGATGATGCACCTCGCGCAGCAAAACCTCTTTCTGGTGGACGTTATCCTCAAGGTTGGCCTCGTTGCGGGTGATGTCGTCGGTCATGGTGGCATAGGCTTTGGCCATCTCGTGCAACTCCAGCGGCGCGGCTGACAGGTCAAGTTCCAGCCTGTGCCTTTGTCCGCGCGCGAAGCTCGAAATCGAGCGGTTCAGGGCGCGTACATGGCGAACCACCAGAATTTCAGCGGCCCAGATCGACGTTCCCAAACCTGCCACCCACAACAGGATTGGAAACCACGTTGGCCCCAGAAAGTTGCTGAAACCTGAGGAGCCGCCGGGATTGTTCCAACTCGACATGATGTAAAGCTGATCCGCCACCACCGGCATAACTGCATAGGTCGTTTTTGCCCCGACGTTTGAACGGGTTGTGAAAACCTGTGCCTGATTGACGGCAAAGGAGGCAAGCGGTTTTCCCTCGGGCAGGAATTTCTGGACGGCATCAATATCCATGCTGGCAGTGAGCAAATCACCGTCCTTGTTGAAACTCCAGAACTC
>JAGPBG010000135.1 GCA_018063485.1 Cypionkella sp. | reverse complement strand
CTGGTGAACACCACGATTGCGCCCAGGATTGCCGATTACGGTCTGGTGCTGCCCGAGTTTTATATCGAAAACGTCAGCCTGCCCGAAGAAGTGGAAAAGGTGCTGGACAAGCGCACTTCAGTCGGGATTGCGGGCGATCTGAACAAATACATGCAGTTCAATGCCGCCGAGGGCATGACGGTGCCGGGATCGGCCATGGGCGCTGCAATGGGCGCGGGCATGGGGGCCGGAATGGGCATGAACATGGCGCAGAACATGGGGCCTTGGGGCTCCACCGGTGCCGCTGCGCCACCGCCCCCCCCTACGGCAGGCAGGGTCTGGCATCTGGCTGAAAACGGCGCCACCAAGGGGCCGTTTTCTGATGCGGAGTTGGCCGCGATGATCTCGAACGGCGCGGTTGGGCGCGATAGCCAGGTCTGGACGGCCGGGCAGGATGGCTGGAAAGCCGCAGCCGAAACCGATCTGGCGAAAGTCTTCGCCATGACCCCGCCGCCACCGCCCAAACCCTGATGCCCGCCGAGGAACATCGCTGGCCCTGCGCGCAATGCGGGGCCGATCTGCGCTTTGCGCCGGGGCAATCGGAATTGGTCTGCGATCATTGCGGCCATGTGCAGGCGATCCCAAGTGCCGCGCCAGAACGTGAAGCCAGTGCCTTTGGCGAGCATGATCTGGCGCGCGGTTTGGCCGATGATCTGCCGGGATCGGCGAGTGAGGATGTGCGCTCGACCACCTGCCCTAACTGCGGATCAGTGGTGGAGTTTCAGGGCGCAAATCACGCAATGGAATGCCCCTATTGCGCCACGCCCGTGGTGATAGATACCGGCGCGCGCCGCCAGATCAAACCGCAAGCAGTGCTGCCTTTCGTGTTGACCCAAGACAAGGCGCGCATCGCGTTGACGCGCTGGCTGGGCAGCCTGTGGTTTGCCCCGAATGGATTGCTGGAATACACCCGCAAGGGCCGCAGTATGGCCGGGATTTATGTGCCCTTCTGGACCTTTGATGCCGGAACCGTCAGCCGCTATACCGGCCAGCGGGGCGAGCATTACTATGAAACCCGCACCGTTTCGGTGGTGGTGAACGGCAAGCGGGAAACCCGGCAGGAACGGGTGCAGAAAACCCGCTGGTATCCGGCCTCAGGTCAGGTGTCGCGGCGGTTTGATGATGTGCTGGTGATGGCGTCAACCTCAATGCCGCAGCGGTTGGGAGCAGAACTCACCCCTTGGGATCTGACCGCGATTCAGCCCTATAATCCCGATTTTCTGGCCGGATTTCAGGCCGAAGGCTATACAGTGACGCTGGCCGAAGGGGCCTCGACGTCGAAAGAGATCATGGCCGGGGTGATCGCCCAGGACGTGCGCCGCGATATTGGCGGCGACGAGCAGCAGATCAACAGCATCAACACCCGCTATTCGGACGAGACGTTCAAGCATATCCTGCTGCCGGTCTGGACGGCCGCCTATAAATACGGCGGGCGCAGTTTCCGCTTTCTGGTCAACGGTCAAACCGGCGAAGTGCAGGGCGAACGGCCCTATAGTGCGTGGAAAATCGCCTTTGCCGTGCTGGTAGTGGGGGCGATCGTGTTGGGCGCGATCTATCTGAACGACCCGACCACGCTGGGCCTGCCGGTGCCGGATTGGCTGCGATAGGGTGCTATAGCCAGTTGCCCATCAGCACGAAGGCCGACCAGAAATAGGGATGGGCAAAGCCTTGTCTGACCAGGGCGGTATCACCTTCCAGCGCCACGGCTGCACGCTCACCCCCTGCCCCGGCCTCACCGCCATGCAGCATTTTCAACTGGGCCAGACGCAGCGATTCCGCCTTATCCAGCCCCTGCGCCATCATGCCTTCGTAAAAACCATGCATCAATTCGGGCGTGGCGGCATCCGACACCGGCCAGAGCGAGGCCAGAACCGCGCCCGCGCCGTTAAGCTGCGCGGTGGCGCCAAAGCCGTCGATTTCCGCGCCATCGCCGCCCCGCGCGGTTTGGCAGGCCGAAAGCGTCAGCAGATCAACACCCTGAAACCGCAGCGCCCTTGTGCTGCGGATTTTCGACAAAGGCAGATGCGAGCCATCGCCCAGAAGCAGGAAACTGTCATTTTCCCGACCGGGAAGCAGGCTGAAATGGCTGGCAATGTGCAAAATCTTGGGTTTTTTCAACAATACCCGCTTCAAGCTGCGCTCGTCAAATTGCGCGTCCAACTCGGTTTCGCCCAGCAGAACCCCCGGCGTGAAAATGGTGCGCAACTCCGCCGCCACTCCCGGCAGCGCCGAAAATCCCGGATGCGCCAGCGTCACGCCAAAGCCCGCGGTTTGCGCAGGCTCGCGTGAGGCGCGGTCGAATTGGGTGGGCACGGCGGTGGAATAGAGGGTGAAGGCGTAACGCTCGACCAGATAGCCCTGACCGTCGTTCAGCGCCGCAAAGGGGACATAGCGCAGAAAGCCGTCAAGGTTCAGCATCACCACTTCGCTGCCTGCATCGCGCAGCGCCTGATCGACGGGCGCGAAAACCACCTGATAAAGAGCTGCCAGCTTTTCATCGGCGTCGGGGGCGATGTTTTGCACCGCATCCAAGGCCTCGAACACCAGACGCGAGAGATCAGCGCGGGGGATTTCCACCTCGGCATGAAGGGTGACACCGGGAAGGGTCAGGAACAGATGCGTCGCATCCTCCAAAGCCGCCACTTGCAAGATTGCGGTGTTGCGCGGCAGCTCGGCCAGCACGGATTGATAAGAGCCAACGGCGTCGAACTGATCCTTCATCCCGGCCTGTTGATCGGCCGGGGCGGCGGCAAGGAAAGCGGCTACTGCGGCGTCAAAATCATCAGTGGCCTTTTGCAGCGCGTCTTGCAGCAGGAAAAGCTGGTTTTCCTCATCCGCGGTGGCGGTGCCGTCGTTCAGCTTGATCTCAAGCTCTTGCAGTGCCTTTTCGGCGGCAACCGGGGCCTCGGCCAGAAAGGACAACTTGGCCTCATCATCCAATTCGGTCGAGGTCAGAACCGCGCGGGTTTCCGTCAGATTCGCACTGGAATCCCGGCGCAGAAAGTTGAACACCTCTTCTTCCTTGGCCATGTTCAGCACCGCCTGCGCCTCGGAAATCCGGCCCTGACCGATCAGCAGATCGGCCAGATCCTTATACAGCCGCGCCCATTCGCGTTGCGAGGCCTCAACATCCTTGGCCCCGCTTACGGTGTTGCTGGCGCGGAATTCCTGCTGGGCATTGACCGCCATCTTGCCAAAGAAAATCGCACGTTCGACATTGCCCTTGCCGGCAAAGGCCTGCGACAGCATCTCGAAATTCCAGCGCTGATCATCCAGCGACAGTTTGCGATTGGCAGCCAGAAACGGCATTGCCTTCATACCCCACTCAATCGCCTCATCGAATTTGCCTTCGCGCAGCGACACAATCCCAAGATTGATCCGAATTGAGCCCATGCTGGCAGAAAAACTGCCGTCGATCGGGGTCACGATATCTCGGGCAGTCTCAAGCCATTTGCGCGCCTCGGCAAAATCACTCATTTGCACCAAGACCCAGCCGACATTATTGGCCAGATAGCCCACCTCACGACTTTGCTCGCCGTTCAAGGCGATGAACAGGTCAATCGAATTGGAATAGGCGTCAATCGCGGCGCGGTAGTCGCCCATACGCTCATGATTCAATCCCTGATTGAGCCATGAGTTCGCAACCGCGCCATCATCCTTCAGCATCAGATAAATCGAGCGCGCGCGTTGAAAATACACGATACTTTCGGCATACCGCGACAAATTCGTCAGCAAAATCCCCTGATCTTCAAGCGATATTCCCAGCTTGTATTGCGCCAGATCCCCCGGCTCGACCTTGGCGAAAACCCCAAAGCGGCGCTCGGCTTCGGCGGCCAGATCCAGCGCGCCCTGAACTTCCGACAAATCTGCCAGCACCCGGCTGAGCATCAGGGCGGTATCACCCGCAAGCATGGCCTTATCATCGCCCAAGGTCCTGGAATCGCGGTAGGCCTGCTGAAACCACGGCAGCGCCTCGCGCAGTTGCGGCTCAAGCCACGGGTTGGCCAATGCCAGCCCCAGATTATAGGCTGCTTCGACATCGCCCGACTTTGCCGCCCGCACCAGTTCAGGATCGGCCCGCTCCAGCCCCGCATTTTGCGCCTGCGCCATGCCGGAATACAGCGCGAAACCGCACAGCAGGACGAAGAGGTGGAACATCGCACGGAAAGACATCATCAGCGCGCCTTGATAGCTTTGCCCACCTTAAGCGCGGCAGGATCAACCCGGCAAGTGCCGCGCGCAAAAGGACGCGATTTGTCATGGGGCACGCGGCGCGGTTGACTCTGCCGCCGCTGCGCGCGATAGCCCGGCCAAACCAAAGCGAGGCCCCCATGCGCGTTCTAGACCATGCCCGCATTGCAGAGCTGCCGAATCCCTATTTCGGCAAGGTGCGCGATTGTTATGACCTGCCCGCAACGGCCACGGAACCGGCGCGGCGTATCTTGATCTCATCGGACCGGATTTCGGCATTTGACCGCATCCTTGCCGCCATTCCCTTCAAGGGCCAGGTGCTGACCCAGACCGCGCGGTTCTGGTTTGACCACACCGCCGATCTTTGTGCCAATCATGTAATCTCCTACCCCGATCCGAATGTGGTGATCGGCAAGCGGTTGACGATCCTGCCGGTGGAAGTGGTGGTGCGCGGCTATCTGGCGGGGACGACCTCCACCTCGATCCTGACGCAGTATCGCCGCGGCGCGCGGGCGATGTATGGACATGTCTTGCCCGAAGGCTTGCGCGACAATCAGGTGCTGCCTGCGGCGATCATCACGCCGACATCCAAGGCGTTTGACGGTGGCCATGATGAGCCGTTGACGGCGGCGGAGATTGTGGAACTGGGGCTGTTGACGAAGGCGCAATGGGATGAGGTGTCGGCCAAGGCCCTGGCGCTGTTTGCGCGCGGACAAAGGATGGCGGCAGAGCGTGGGTTGATTCTGGTCGATACCAAATATGAATTTGGCACCGATGACAGCGGCGCGATCCTGCTGGCGGATGAGATCCACACCCCCGACTCCAGCCGCTATTGGTTGGCCTCGGGCTACGAGGCGGCACTGCGCGACGGCAGCCGCCCGCCGAGTTTCGACAAGGATGTGATCCGATCCTGGGTTGCGGCGCGTTGTGATCCCTATGTTGATCCGATCCCCAAGATTCCCGCCGAGATGATCGCGGCCACCAGCCAAGTCTATATCAGCGCCTATGAGAAGATCACGGGCGAGCCATTTGTGCCCGATCTGACCGGAGCCACGCCACTGGACCGCATCCGCGCCAATCTTGCGGGTTATTTCAGCGCATAGACCGTTTGCGCCAACAGGCGGTTTCTCCGTAAGTTACCGCCGAAGTTCGGAGGGGGTGCGATGATTCTGTGCTGTGGCGAGGCCCTGATCGACATGTTGCCGCGGCAATCGACGCTGGGCGAGCCTGCCTTTGCGCCCTATCCGGGGGGCGCTGTGTTCAACACGGCCATCGCTTTGGGCAGATTGGGCGCGCCGACCGGGTTCTTTTCCGGGCTTTCCACCGACTTGCTGGGCGAGATTCTGGCGGATGGTTTGGCGGGGTCGAACGTCGATACGAGGTATTGCGCGCGCTCGGATCGCCCCACCACCCTGGCCTTTGTGAAACTGGTCAACGCACAGGCGAGCTATGCGTTTTATGATGAGGGCACCGCAGGGCGGATGCTTTCTCCGGCCGATCTGCCGACCCTGCCCGCCGATGTCAAGGCATTGTTTTTCGGTGGAATTTCCCTAGTGCATGACCCTGCCGCCAGCACCTATGCCACCTTGCAGGCGCGTGAATCGGGCGCGCGCGTCACCATGATTGATCCCAACATCCGCCCCGGTTTCATTGCAGGCCAAGAGGCCCTCTACCGCGCCCGGATCGAGGCGATGCTGGCGCGGGCCGATATCGTGAAACTGTCGGATGAAGATTTGCACTGGCTGCTGGGGGCGGGGGATATGTCGAGATTGGCGCGGCAAATTCTGACCAAGGGGCCAAAGCTGGTGCTTGTCACCGAAGGCGCGAAGGGCGCGCATGGCTTTACCGCAGCGCAAAGCCTGTTTGAGCCCGCAAAACGCGTGACGGTGGTGGATACCGTGGGCGCGGGCGATACGTTCAATGCCGGGGTTTTGGCGGAGCTGCACCGGGCCGGGGCCCTGAGCAAAGCCGCACTTGCCGCCCTGCCGGATGCTACCATCCAGGCCGCGCTCAACCTTGGTACCCGTGCTGCGGGTTTCACTGTGTCGCGTGCCGGAGCCAATCCACCTTGGGAGCACGAGCTGTGAGGGCGGTATTGCAACGCGTCAGACGCGCACAGGTTTCTGTGGATGGCAAGCTGGTGGGCGAAATCGGCCCCGGCCTGTTGATTTTCGTTTGCGCCATGCTGGGCGACAGCAAAGAGGCGGCAGACAAGCTGGCCGAGAAAATCGCCAAGCTGCGGGTTTTCAAGGATGAGGCGGGCAAGATGAATCATTCGCTCAAGGATACCGGCGGTGCTGCGCTGGTGATCAGCC
>JAGPBG010000134.1 GCA_018063485.1 Cypionkella sp. | reverse complement strand
GATTTCCGCATCAAGTTGGCGCAGTGACCCGGCCGCGGCATTGCGCGGATTGGCAAAGAGTTTTTCACCCTTTTCGGCCTGTTTTTCGTTCAGCGCGGTAAAATCGGCATGGCTCATGTAAACTTCACCGCGCACCTCAAGCACGGCAGGGGCGCCTTTCAACTTCTGCGGAATGTCGGCAATGGTGCGGGCGTTTGCGGTGACATTCTCGCCCACCTCGCCATCTCCGCGCGTGGCCGCCTGCGTCAGTTTGCCGTCGATATAGCGCAAAGACAGCGACAGCCCGTCAATTTTGGGTTCCGCTGTGTAGAGAATCCCGGCGGTGTGATTGAGATATTTGCGCACCCGGTCGTCAAAATCACTGACGTCGGCATCCTCGAAAGCGTTTTCGAGACTGAGCATCGGAATGTCATGGCGGATTTTGCCAAACCCGTCAGCCACCGCAGCACCGATCTTGTTGCTGGGGCTGTCATCTCGCTTCAGGGCGGGGAAATGGGATTCAATTTCGGCGTTGCGTCGCTTCAACGCATCATAATCGGCATCCGAAATCTCGGGCGCGTCATTTTGATGATAGGCAAGATTGGCCGCGGCAAGACCCTGAGCCAAGGCTGCAAGCTCTGCCACTGCCTCGGCCTCTGTCAGATCCGCGACCGGTTTTTTTTCCAGCATCTCACCCTCATTCCTTGCGGGCAGAAGGTAGGGCCTTGGGCGGGCGGCGTAAAGCCAGACCCTCGGCAAAAATCAGGCACTGGCGGCAAGACGCGATTGTCCGGCGAGCGGAGTGGGTTCACGAAGCACATAGCCACGGCCCCAGACCGTTTCGATGTAATTCGCTCCCGAGGTCGCTTCGGCCAGCTTCTTGCGCAACTTGCAGATGAACACGTCGATGATTTTCAGCTCGGGTTCGTCCATGCCGCCGTAAAGGTGATTGAGAAACATTTCCTTGGTCAGGGTGGTGCCTTTGCGCAGGGAAAGCAGCTCCAGCATCTGATATTCCTTACCGGTCAGATGCACCGTCTTGCCTTCGACATCGACCGTCTTGGCGTCAAGGTTCACATTGACCTGCCCGGTTCGGATGACGGATTGGCTGTGCCCCTTTGAGCGGCGGATGATGGCGTGGATGCGGGCCACCAATTCCTCACGATGGAAGGGTTTGGTCAGGTAATCATCGGCCCCAAAGCCGAAGCCCTTGATTTTGCTTTCGGTATCATCAGAGCCGGACAGAATCAGAATCGGTGTTTCCACCCGCGCAAGCCGCAATTGGCGCAGCACCTCATGCCCGCTCATGTCTGGAAGATTCAGGTCCAGCAGGATCAGATCATAATCATAGAGTTTGGCAAGATCTATGCCATCCTCACCCAGATCGGTACAATAGACGTTCAGATTGGCATGGGTAAGCATCAATTCAATGCTGCGTGATGTGGTGGGATCATCCTCAACCAATAGGATTCGCATCTTTCAGTTCTCCGTCTGCGGCCCTTGTTCGTTAATGACTTTGGCGGTCAATGGTTAACTGAGGGTTACTCTCGCAGAGGAAGAATATAAAACAATCTAAAGTTGTCTGTATTTTTGGATAGCCGTCACCCGAAGTGCCTTTTCACCGTGCGAAACCACCGCTTCACGCCACAGCGCGAACTCTTCTTCCGAAAGGGCATAGCGTTCTTGCGCCTCGGATTGCGTGATCAACCCATGAATCACCGCCTTGACGACCACCGCCTTGCGGCTGGCGACCCAGCGCTGCGTATCAGGTGCGGGCAAATCCGCGCGTGACAAGATGCTGCCATCGGGCAAAGTGACCTGTCGCGGCCCATCAACTTTCTTGAGATACATCACCGGTCCCTCGTTCTTTGCGATCACCATCGGGCACTGTCCTTAAGCATCGGTGAAGTGAGGGGTTGAGAGTAGGTAGCATTTTCATATATTGCAGCACAAAACACCCCGAACAAAGTGAAGTTTCATGTCGCTCGATCATCCGGTCAATTCCCTTGGCTTTGCCAAGCCGCCAGCCGAAACACGCGTTGTGGTGGCGATGTCGGGCGGCGTCGACAGTTCTGTCGTGGCAGCACAACTGGCGGAAGAGGGCTATGACGTCGTGGGTGTAACGCTTCAGCTTTATGATCATGGCGCGGCGCTGGCCAAAAAGGGGGCCTGTTGTGCGGGGCGCGACATCCATGATGCGGCGCGGGTGGCCGAAACCATGGGTTTTCCGCATTATGTGCTGGATTATGAAAATGCCTTCCGCGAGGCGGTGATCGAAGAATTTGCCGATGCCTATCTGGCCGGTGCCACGCCGGTGCCCTGCATCCGCTGCAATGAGCGGGTGAAGTTCAAGGATCTATTGGCCACCGCCAAGGATCTGGGCGCTGATTGCATGGCGACGGGGCATTATATCCAGCGCAAGGTCGGGACGGGGCCGCAATTGCATATGGCAACGGATGCCAATCGCGATCAAAGCTATTTCCTGTTTTCCACCACACCCGAGCAATTGGACTATCTGCGCTTTCCGCTGGGCCATCTGGCCAGCAAGGCCGAAACGCGGGCTTTGGCGGTTCGCTATGGATTGCCGGTGGCCGACAAGCCCGACAGTCAGGATATCTGCTTTGTGCCCAATGGTGACTATGCTGCGGTAATCAAGAAACTGCGCCCGAACGCCGCCGATCCCGGCGATATCGTTGATCAATCTGGCCGGGTTATTGGCCAGCACAATGGCGTGATCCATTACACCATCGGGCAGCGCAAGGGTTTGGGGATCGGCGGATTGGAAGATCCACTCTATGTTGTCCGGCTGGACCCCGAGGCGCGGCAAGTGATCGTTGGCCCGAAAGAGGCGCTGTCCACGCGGATCATTCCGGTGCGCGAGATCAACTGGCTGGGCGATGAGCCGTTTGACAGCCGGGACGAATGGCATCTGATGGTCAAGGTGCGTTCGACCCGCCCGCCGCGTGCTGCGATCATACGACCGATTTCAGCCACCGAGGCCGAAGTGGAATTGCTCGACCCCGAGGACGGGGTGTCTGCCGGACAGGCTTGTGTGTTCTATGCGCCCGAGGGCGGTCGGGTGTTCGGCGGCGGTTGGATCTGGCGCGGGAAGTGACCGGTCAAACGGGCAGCACCGACAGCACCGATCTGGCCGCGCGCAATCCGGGTGGATCACCGCCCTGCCCCAAACGCTCCATCGTCAGGCGCATCGCCGCATCTTGACTGTGAGGATTTTCAAGCAGCGCCAACAGCGCCGGAGAAATCAGATCGGCCCGGCAGTTTGCGCCAATGAATTCAGGCACCACGCGGGTTTCAGACACAAGATTAACCAGCGTCACCGTATCAACCAGCGCCGCACGCCGCATCAGCCACAGCGTAAGCGGATGCATGTCGTAGGCGATAACCATAGGGCAGGCGTTGGCAGCCAGTTCGAGGCTTACCGTGCCAGAGGCAGCCAGCGCCACATCAGCCGCCGCAAAGGCCGCGCGTTTCACGGCAGGATCGGTGATGATCTGGGGCGCAACGGGCCAATTGGCACTCAGATCACGCACCAAAGGTTCAATGCTGCCCAAGGTGGGCAGGGCCACACGGACCAGCGGATGAACGGCCTTGATCCGGGCCAGAACATCCGAAATCACCGGCCCAAGGCGGCGCACCTCGGCCCTTCGGCTGCCGGGAAGCGCCAGCATCAACGGGCCTATACCTGACATCATGGCGCGCTCGTCCGTGCTGGCCAAAGGTTCGGACACCACCGGATGCCCGACAAAATCACAGCTCATCCCGGCGGCCCGCATCAGCGGCGGCTCAAAGGGCAACAGCGCCAGCACATGATCAATCACCTGCGCCATTTTGCCTGCGCGTTTGGGACGCCACGCCCAAACCGATGGCGCTACATAATGGATGGTGCGCAGATCAGGGCGTTCGGATTTGGGCAAAGCCGCGACGCGCAGGCAGAAATCGGGGCTGTCGATGGTGATGACAGCGGCGGGATCAACGGCCAGAGCCGCCACTGCCGCCTCACGGATGCGGCGTTTGAGGTGACGGTATTTTGGCAAAACCTCGGCAATGCCCATGATGGAAAGCTCATCCATCGCGAACAGGCTTTGCAGCCCTTGGGCCTGCATCAACGGGCCGCCGATACCTGCAAACTCCACGTCGGGTTGCAATTCGCGCAATCCTTGCATCAAGGCCGCACCCAAACGGTCCCCCGAAGGCTCACCAGCGATCAGGAAAAGCCTTAGCGTGCCCATAAAAACAAGCCCCTGGCCGAGGCAAGCGCAATCATCTGGGGCAGATCGAGGCAGATCACCCCGCCCGCCTGAAAGGCAATGCCGGAAAGCCCCGCCTTTGCGGCAAGTTCCACGGTGGCCGGGCCGAGAGTTGGCAAATCAATCCGCAGATCCTGCCCCGGTTTCGCAGCCTTGTAGAATACGCCCCCTTTGGGGCGTAAAGACAGGGGCATATCCGCCACCCCGCGCAGCATTGCATCGGTGCCGGGCAGTGCCTCGACCGCAAGGCAAAGGCCGTTCGCCACCACCGCGCCCTGCCCCACATCCACCGCGCCCAAGGCGCTGACGATCTTCTCGGCGCGGGCGCAATCGGCGATATCTTGCGCGCCGGGCGTGCCAACCAAATGCCCCGCAGCAGGTGACAGACCCGGTGCAATCGCCTGCACTGACACAATCTCGAACTCAGCTTCCTCGAAAATCGCCAACACCACGCGCAGGGTTGCATCATCGCCTTGCGCCATCGCAGCCAAGAGGCGCGGCACCATCTGGGCGGTCTGTGGATCAAAGAGTGCTGGATCAAGGTCCGGGCGCTCGACCGCTCCGGCAAAGCACACCCGCGTCACCCCCTCATCTTGCAACAGGCGCAGGAACAGCGCCAGACGTTCAATCCGAAAGGTTTGATCAACCACCAGATCTTCCGGCAGAAACCCCGCCAAAGCGCAGACCAAAGGCCGCTCGGGCAAAGCAGCAGCCAAAATGGCGGGCAACCCCCCATGTCCGGCGATCAGGGCGATCCGGCTCATTTTGGCGTCAGAAAAGAGCGGTCTGAAGCCGACAATATAAAGGCGCACATCTCGCGGACATAGGGGCTTTCGGCCTCGTCCGACAGACGGCGGGTACGGTCAAGGAAGGTGCCTTCGCCTTGGGCAAGCATCTGATAGGCAGCGCGCATCGCGGTAATATCAGCGCGCCCCACCCCACGGCGTTTCAGCCCCACAAGGTTCAACCCGTCCAATTCGCCGCGCGGCCCCTGCACCAGACCAAAGGGCAGCACATCATTGGTCACCATGGTGACGGCGCCAATGATAGCCCCGCGACCGATGCGCACGAATTGATGTATCCCCGAAAGCCCGCCGATGATCACATCATCACCGATCTGGCAATGGCCGGCGATCGCCACCTGATTGGCCAGGATCACCCGATCGCCCAAAACTGCATCATGGCCGACATGGGCTCCGGTCATCAAAAGACAATCATCGCCCACCCGCGTGATACCGCCGCCGCCATCGGTGCCGGTGTTCAAAGTGGCCCCCTCTCGGATACGACAGCGCGCACCGATGATCAGACGGGTTTTCTCACCTTTGAATTTCAAATCCTGCGGGATCTCGCCCACCGTGGCGAAGGGAAAGATCACGGTGCCTTCCCCCACTTCAGTGGAACCCGTCACCACTGCATGGGATTTGACCACCACGCCCGCCGCCAGCGACACCTCTGGACCGATCAGCGAAAACGGGCCAATCTCGACCCTGTCGGCAATCGTCGCGCCTGGTTCAATCACCGCCGAAGGGTGGATGCGGGCTGAGGCCGAAACAGTCATGGCTCAGGCCTTCGGCAAATCGAACATGGCCGCGAAAGTGGCCTCACAGGCCAATTCATCCCCCACCATCGCACGACCCTCGAATTTCCACACCTTGCCGCCACCGCGCAACGCAGTGACATGCAATTCCAGAACATCGCCGGGAACCACTTTGCGACGAAATTTCACACCATCAACGCCCATGAAGAACACCTTGGCATTCTTGTCGACCAGATCCATCGACAGACCCACCAGAATGCCCGACGTCTGCGCCATCGCCTCGATGATCATCACACCGGGAAAGATCGGCATGTCCGGGAAATGGCCCTGAAACTGCGGCTCATTGAAGGTTACATTCTTGATGCCAACGCAGGATTTATGCACCACAACATCGCGCACCTTGTCGATCAGCAAAAATGGATAGCGATGCGGGATGATGCGCTGGATCAGCGACAGATCGACATTGCGGATTGTGGCCTGCGGGGCGTGGCTTTGATCGGTCACGGTGTTTCCCTCCTGATCGGTATTTCGAGTGAAATTGCGGACTGACTAGCAAGCACAGGCCGCTGAGACAAGCACAAGGCTAAGGGGTTGCGGGAACCGGGGCGGGGCGATCAGCAGGTGATACCGGCTCGGGGGTGGCCTGATCAACCGTGCCATTTCCCAAAACCTGATCCAGCCGCGCAATAGCGGCATCGGTCAGATCAATCGATTCAAACCCCAGGTATATCGCGCGCTTGTCGATAATGGCGCCGGCACCCCTTTCCGCCCTCAACTGCCCCAAAA
>JAGPBG010000133.1 GCA_018063485.1 Cypionkella sp. | reverse complement strand
GCGATGGGTTGCAGGTTGGGAAAGGCGGCAGGGGCAAGCGGCGAGACGGGTTTGGTGGCCTTGCGCACGGCCTCGGCAACATTGGCAACGGTGTCACCAATATCCGCCCGAACCGACTTCAGCTTTTTCTTCAAAGCCTTTGCTTTGGCCTTCCAATCCGTCTTTGCCATCTTGTCCCCCAGCGGTGTTCAGTTGTCGATCAGAGTAGTGTCGGCCAGCAGCGCCGGGTCAATCCCCTCGCCGGGTTTTTCGATCTTTCCGGCAGCCGTCAACGCTTTGACATGCTCTTCGATGGCCTTTTGTTCGATTTCCTGGGCCAATTCTTCGCGAACATCATCCAAGGCCGGTGCGGCTTTGCTGCGGGTGTCCTTCAGCAAAATGAGGTGCCAGCCGAAATCGGTCTTCACGGGGCCGTAAACCTTGCCCTTTTCGGCGGCCAGAATGGCATCCTCAAAGGGTTTCACCATCATCCCCTTTGCGAACCACCCCAAATCGCCCCCATTCGCGCCCGAACCGGTATCGCTCGAATTGGTCTTGGCCAGTGCAGCAAAATCCGCGCCGCCTTCCAGTTGCTTCTTCAGATCGTTGGCCTTTTCTTCGCTATCAACCAGAATATGTGCGGCGGAATATTCAGTCTCAGGCTCTAACGCCGCATATTTCGCGTCATAGGCGGCTTGCAGCGCCTCATCGGTGACGGCGGTCTTGATAAAGGCCTGCAGGGCCACGTTGGACAAATACCCACGACGATCGTTTTCCAGCGACAGCGTATCTTTGCGTGTCACTTTGTTTTCCAGCGACTGTTCCAACAGAGTTTGCTGCACCAGTTGGTCCAGGACGCCCTTGAACAACACCTCCGGCGGCAGGGATTTATACTGCTCAGGCAGGCTCTCGCGCAGGGCGACCATATGGCCCAAGGTGATCACAGTGCCGTTTACGGTGGCGACCACAGTATCGGCCGTTGGCTTGTCCTGGGCATATACTGGCAGGGCAAGGGTGGCCGCCAGCGCCAATCCTGCGAAAAAACGCATCTGTTTTGCCATCTCACACTCTCCTGATCGTGTCGCGACGCCGCGCGACGTTGACTAAGTCAGTCCATCCCCTTACATCGCAACGGTCGCGTGTGACGGGTCTGCCCGGCCTTCAACGCCCTTCTATGGAAGGGAATGGTAACGGGCAAGCCAATGCCTCGCACGATTTTGTCAATAACGACCAGGCGGAGAAAACATGCTGGGTCTTGGAACGCTTGCGAAAAAGGTCTTTGGCACCCCCAATGACCGAATGGTGAAATCGGTGCGCCCGTTGGTCGCCAAGATCAACGCACTAGAACCCGAGTTTGCGGCCCTGAGCGATGACGGTATCAAGGCCAAAACCGTCGAGTTTCAAAAGCGGGTGCAGGAGGGCGGCGAAAGTCTTGATGCCCTATTGCCAGAAGCCTTTGCCAATTGCCGCGAGGCCGCCCGTCGCGCCCTGGGTTTGCGGGCCTTTGATGTGCAGCTCAAGGGTGGGATATTCCTGCATCAGGGCAATATCTCGGAAATGAAAACCGGGGAAGGCAAAACCCTTGTTGCGACGCTTCCGGCATATCTGAACGCTTTGGCGGGCAAAGGCGTGCACGTGGTGACGGTGAACGATTACCTTGCCAAGCGTGACGCGGAATGGATGAGCAAGGTTTATGGCCAATTGGGCCTGACTACCGGTGTGGTTTATCCCTACCAGCCCGAGGGTGAAAAGCGCGCCGCATACCGCTGTGATATCACCTATGCCACCAACAATGAGTTGGGCTTTGACTATCTGCGCGACAATATGAAAGGCAGCATCGAGGACATGGCCCAGCGCGGCCATTTCTTTGCCATCGTTGACGAGGTTGACTCGATATTGGTGGATGAGGCGCGCACGCCTTTGATCATTTCCGGCCCAAGTGAGGACCGCAGCGAGTTGTATGTCACCGTTGACAAGCTGATCCCCAGCCTGACCGATGAGCATTTCAAGCTGGACGAGAAAACCCGCAACGTCACCTATACCGAAGACGGCAACGAATATATCGAGCAGGCGCTACATGCAGCAGGCATTCTGCCCGAGGGCCAGTCACTTTATGAGCCGGAAAGCACGACCATCGTGCATCATGTCACCCAGGCCCTGCGCGCGCACAAGCTGTTCAACAAGGATCAGCAATATATCGTGCGCGACGGCGAGGTGATGCTGATTGACGAATTCACCGGCCGGATGATGCGCGGAAGACGGTTGTCGGACGGTTTGCATCAGGCGATCGAGGCCAAGGAAGGCGTGACGATTCAGCCTGAAAACGTGACCCTCGCCTCGGTGACCTTCCAGAACTATTTCCGGCTTTATGCCAAACTGGCAGGCATGACCGGCACGGCCTCGACCGAGGCCGATGAGTTCATGGAGATCTACAAGTTGGGCGTGGTCGAAGTTCCGACAAACCGCCCGATCCAGCGTGTGGATGAACATGATGCGGTTTACCGCACCACGCGCGAGAAAATCGCAGGCATCGTAACCACGATCAAAGAGTCCAGCGCCAAGGGTCAACCGATCCTTGTCGGCACCACTTCGATCGAAAAATCCGAACAGCTTTCCGAATTGCTCAAGGCCGAGGGCATCGTGCATAACGTGCTGAATGCCCGTCAGCACGAGCAAGAGGCGCAGATTGTCGCCGATGCCGGCAAGTTCGGCGCGGTGACCATCGCCACCAATATGGCCGGTCGCGGCACGGATATTCAGCTTGGCGGCAACGCGGAAATGACCGTGATGCAGGCCATTGCCGCCGATCCGCATCTGCACCCCGATGCGGTGCGCGCGCGGGTCGAGGCCGAACATGCCGATGAAAAAGCGCGGGTTCTGGCGGCGGGCGGATTGTTCGTGCTGGGAACCGAGCGGCACGAATCGCGGCGCATCGACAACCAGTTGCGCGGCCGCTCGGGCCGCCAGGGTGATCCGGGGCGTTCGGCGTTTTTCCTTTCGCTCGAAGACGATCTGATGCGGATTTTCGGCTCGGAACGGCTGGATGCTGTTCTGTCCAAGCTGGGAATGAAGGAAGGCGAAGCAATTGTTCACCCTTGGGTCAACAAGTCGCTGGAGCGGGCGCAGGCCAAGGTTGAGGGCCGCAATTTTGACATCCGAAAGCAATTGCTGAAATTTGACGATGTGATGAACGATCAGCGCAAGGCGATATTTGGCCAGCGACTGGAAGTGATGCAGGCGGAAGATATCGGCGAAATCGCGCAGGATATGCGGCATCAGGTAGTGGACGATCTGATTGATGCCCACCTGCCGCCGAAATCCTATGCCGATAGCTGGGACGTTGACGGGTTGAACAGTGCCGTGATGGAACGGCTGGGCATGGAATTGCCGATTGCCGCCTGGGCCGCCGAAGAAGGTGTGGATCAAGACGTGATGCGTGAGCGTATTGCTGAAGCCAGCGACAAGATGATGGCCGAAAAAACCGAAGCCTTCGGCATCGACACCATGCGCAACATCGAAAAGCAGCTTTTGTTGCAGTCGATTGATGCGAAATGGCGCGATCACTTGCTGACGCTGGAGCATCTGCGCTCGGTTGTGGGTTTCCGGAGCTATGCCCAACGCGACCCGCTGAATGAATACAAGACCGAGGCCTTTACGCTGTTCGAGCATATGTTGAATTCGCTGCGTGAAGATGTAACGCAAAAACTGGCCATGGTGCGCCCGATCTCTGCGGAAGATCAGCAACGGATGATGGAGCAATTCCGCGCCCAGCAAGAGCAGGCGGCGGAGACAGCCACTCCGGTTCACGCCTCTGCATCGGTTGCCGCCAATGCAGCGGTTGCCGGGTTTGTCGAAAGCGATCCCACCACTTGGGGAAACCCATCGCGCAACGACACTTGCCCTTGTGGCTCGGGCGCGAAATTCAAGCATTGCCACGGTCGGCTGGTTTAAGGCGGCTGAACTCAACCTTGAAGGGGCCGGTTTTTCTGGCCCCTTCCTGATGATTGGCGCCATTTCGCTGATTGGTCCAAGGGCAAAGCTCTCGCTGCCCCAACAAAGCTGACAACATACCTTAATCCTGCCACGCGCCCGCCGCGTTTGGTGGGCATCTTCTCGCGATCAGGAATCCTCTGAAGGGGGCCAAGATGGACGTGAAGAAACCGGATATCAAACGCAGGGCCGCGCGCGGAGTGGCGGTTTTGGCGGTTGCTTTGGCGGCCGGCCATTTGGTGCAGACCATGTCAAGATCCGATCGGATAGCGGCGCAAGACACAGATCTTGCGCAGACCAAAGCCATTCCCACGGAAATCGTACCACTTGCAGCGGGGGCAACTGATCCAACTGCTGCAATAGCGCCAGAGGCCGCAACGCCGATGCCCGCAGCGGGTGTGACACCGGAAGCGATTGTCTCAACGGATCCACAAAATGCACCCGATCCCTTGCCGCAGATGAGTGAGCAGACCCAGGCCGTCGAAGCGGTGGCCTGCCCGATCTCCCTTGATGCCTTTGCTGGCTCTGCCGCGATGATTTCGCTGACCCTTTCGGCACCCTGCCGGGCCAATGAGCGGGTTGTGCTGCGTCATGCAGGCCTTGCAGTGACCGAACTGACGACGGCAAGCGGCTCGTTGTTTGCCGCTGTTCCTGCGCTGGACAAGGCCGGTGAGGTTGAAATTCTCTTTGCCGATGGCACAACCGTTTCCGCCAGCAGCCCGGTCCCGGAGCTGGCAGCAATCCGTCGCTTTGGTGTGCAATGGCAGGCAGATGACGCGTTTCAGATTCATGCCTATGAGAACGGCGCGGAATTTGGCCAACCGGGTGATGTTTCTGCCGCCAACCCGCACCTACCTGTCCCCGGTGCCGCGTCCTCGGGGGGGTTCTTGACAGTGTTGGGCAACCCCGAAGCTGCCGAGCCCCTGCTGGCAGAAATCTATACCTATCCCAGCGAGGCCACAAAACCTGCGGATGTCACCATCGAAGCGGCTGTGACGCCGAAAACTTGTGGGCGCGAATTGTTGGGTGATACGCTTTCCAGCAATGCTGGCGAGGCTGTTGTGACCGATCTGACGCTTGCCATGCCCGATTGCACGGCAATTGGTGATTATCTGGTGTTGAAGAATCTTGCGCCTGACTTAAAGATCACCGCTGCAAACTAAGGTCAGGCGGTTTCTCCATGCGATTGAGAACGTGGTGCGCGGCGGTTATCGCCGCGCTTCTAGTTCCCTCGGCTCTTGCGGCACAGGATGTGACGCTGACCTCACGCGATGGGGCGCTGGCGCTATCGGGTACGCTGCAAAGCTATGATGGTGAATACTACCGGCTGGACAGCCAGTATGGCCTTTTGACGATCGACGCTTTGGGCGTGATCTGTGATGGCCCGGCCTGCCCTGATCTTACAGCGCCGAAATCTGTCGTGCGTTTTGTGGGCGAGGCGGGGGTTGGTGAGGCGCTGTTGCCGCCACTTTTTCGTGCTTTTGCCCATAGCCGGGGGCTTGCCTATGCTGAGCCAACCGCACCGGGCGCGCCTGCCGTGTTGCGCGACCCGTTGACGGATAAGGTGCTGGCCGAGTTTTCCTTTGCCCCGGCCGCTGCTGACGAGGCGCGAGCGGCTGCCAAATCCGGACGCGCCGAGTTGATCCTCTCGGGCATCACCGAGCCGGGTTTTGGCAACCGGACCGTAGCACTTGATGCACTGATCCCAATTATGGCGCATGACAATCCGATGCCCGCGGTTTCCACCATCGAGCTTGCGCGCGCGTTGTCGGGCGAGGTCACGAATTGGGCGCAAATCGGGGGGCCGGATATGCCCTTGATTCTGCATGGTTTGGAGCAAGACGCCGATCTGCAACGTGCCCTGTCGGCGCGGTTGGGGCGCAAGATTGCGGCCAGCGTGACCCATCCGGATTTGGCCAGCCTTGCGCAGGCGGTGGCTGCTGACCCTTTCGCGCTGGCGGTTACCGGGCGTGCGGCCGCGGCAGATGCCCGCGTTCTGCCTTTGACCGATAGCTGCGGCTTTCCACTGTTGCCCACCCCTTTGGCGATCAAGGCCGAGGATTACCCGCTGACTCTGCCAGTCTATCTGCTGATCCCACCGCGCCGTCTGCCGTTGGCCGCGCGCGAATTTCTGGAATTTCTGACTCTGCCCGAGGCGCAAGCCGCCATTGCGCAAGCAGGCTATATCAACCGGCACCCGGAACGCCAGCCGATGACCGCCGACGGGTTGCGGCTGATCAACGCCATTCAGGGTGCCGGCGAGGAAACCACGCTGGCCGATCTGAAGCGGTTGGTTGATGTGATGGCGGGGGCGGATCGGTTGTCGCTGACGTTTAGATTTCAAGATGGCACCTCGGCACTGGATGCCTCCAGCCGCCAGAACCTGAGTGATCTGGCACAATTGCTTGAGGCGGATCAGTTCAAGGGTGAGGCATTGATTCTGGCCGGGTTCTCAGACGGTTCAGGCTCGGCTATGGCAAATCTTGATCTGTCCATCGAACGGGCGGCAATTATCCTGGCTGCGCTGAAAGATGCGGCCCCCAGCCTTGCTGAGGATCAATTGCCGCGTGTGGTCGGCTTTGGCGAGGCGTTGCCGATGGCCTGTGATCAAACTGCCGCCGGGAGGCGTTTGAATCGGCGGGTCGAGATTTGGCTGAAGCCGG
>JAGPBG010000132.1 GCA_018063485.1 Cypionkella sp. | reverse complement strand
GCCAACGGTGGTTCATGTAATACTGCGCGCATTTCTCGGCGGCTTCGGCGACGGGCTTTTGCGCCTGACGCTTGGTGCCGACGAACAGGATACGGCCGCCCTTGGCGACGGTATCGCGCACGATTTTCAGCGCCTGATCCAGCATCGGAACGGTCTGCGTCAAATCGAGAATATGGATGCCGTTGCGGTCACCGTAGATGTATTGCCCCATCTTGGGGTTCCAGCGGGCAGTCTGGTGGCCATAGTGAACGCCAGCTTCAAGCAGTTGGCGCATGGAAAACTCTGGAAGAGCCATGTCTTTATCCTTTCCGGTTTCAATCCTCGGCAAAGCTGTCTTTAGGTCTTGTGACCCAACCGGCGGACCCATGAAGGATTTCTCCCCCCATCGGCCCAAGCCTCGCCTGTGAAGTGCGCGGTCTTTAGCCTGGGTGGAGGCTGGATGCAAGCCGGTTAGATGCGCCCCTGCCATGGGATGCCGTTTTGACGTGATTTCCCCAGCGGTCTATGCTACCAACTGCGGATTGTTAAAGGGTTTATTCGAGGAAGTCATATGCCGCCCGCAGCGCGCCTTGGCGATATGCATGTCTGCCCGATGGTAACACCGGGAACGCCGCCGATTCCTCATGTTGGTGGCCCAATCGTCGCCCCCGGCGCGCCAACCGTTCTGATCGGGGGAATGCCTGCGGCCAAGGTCGGCGATATATGCGTTTGTGTCGGCCCGCCCGACAGCATCGTCAAAGGCTCGGCGGGCGTGATGATCATGGGGATGCCGGCCGCCCGAATGGGAGATGCCACCGCACATGGCGGCTCGATCGTGGCAGGGTTCCCGACAGTGCTGATCGGCGAGATCGGCGGATCGTCCGCTGTACCGGGCGGGATTGGCTCCATGATCGGCAAGATGCTGGCCTGGGTCAAAGAGAAGGTGAAAGCCGTTGTGGATTTCCTGACCCCCGGCGCGAATTTGCAGGCAGCGGTTGACGAGGTGAACCCCAATGGCGGCACGGTGAATTGCGGCAATATCATTGATGCGGTGGCCGCGCGATTGTCGGGACGCGATCCCGATGCCACCTCGACCAATGACGGGGATGGCTCTTTCTCTGACATCGAGGACCGGTTCAACACCAAGCTGGGCTGGGGTTCTGACTTTCAAAGCGCCTATGACGCGGTCCGGGCCGGTGGGCCGGGCACCATGGCCGTGGTCGGGATCGGGTATTCCGGTGGCACCGGCTCGCATGTGGTGATTCTGGCCAATGACGGCGGCACCGTGGGCATTGTCGAGGCCCAGAATTGGGGCGATGGAAATCCGCCGGAGGTGATAACGGATGTCGACAGGGCGAACGAGCGGTACAATTCTGACGGTGGCAGCAATATTGGTTGGGGGATCATACCTTGAAACGGCTTGGCAAACGAGGGCTGATCAAATGACGATCAACACGCTGGAACAGGCCGAAGCCGCTTTCACCAAGGCGGTGATTGCGCCTGCAAAACATGATTTCGTGCTGCTCACGGAAAAGACGCTGACGAAAGACTTTGGCTGGGTGTTTTTCTACACCACCCGCGCCTATATCGAAACCCACGATCCCTCCATGCTCGTGCCGGGGGTCGGTCCGGTTGCGGTCACCCATAATGGCGATGTGGTGACGCTTTCTACGTCGGTTCCGCCCGCTGCCAGCATCGCCACCTTCGAGACCGCCTGGAAAAATGCGCATCCCTGAGGCCGTGCCGTCTCGTCGCCTCTTGCCTTGCCCCGATTGCAGCGTCAAAACCGGACGATGAGCAATATACCTGACATCCTTTGCATCGGATCGGTCTTGTGGGACATCATCGGGCGTGCTCCTGCGTCGTTGCGGTTGGGCGCTGATGTGCCGGGACGGATCAGCCGCCTGCCGGGGGGCGTCGCGATGAACATCGCGATGACCCTGCGCCGCTTTGGCCTGACCCCTGCCCTGCTGACCGCCATTGGCCGCGACGCCGAGGGCGATGAACTGGTGGCCACCGCGCTGCGCATGGGGATGAACGCGGATCATGTCTACCGTTCCAATGATCTGCCCACCGATCGCTATATGGCGGTTGAGGGTGCAAATGGCCTGATCGCAGCCATTGCCGATGCCCATTCGCTTGAGGCTGCGGGCGACAAGATTCTGGCTCCCTTGCGCGATGGCCGTCTGGGGTCTGTCTTGGCCCCCTGGTCGGGGCTGATCGCGCTGGACGGTAATCTGACCGAGGCTTTGCTAACCGAGATAGCCGCATCAAACCTGTTTGCCGCCGCCGATTTGCGGGTGGCTCCGGCCTCACCGGGCAAGGCGCAACGGCTGTTGCCGCTGCTGGCCCATCCGGGGGCGACGCTTTACGTCAATCTGGAAGAGGCAAATATCCTGTCGCAAGGCCGGGCCGAAACCGCTGAGGGGGCCGCGCTGGCATTGCTTGCGCGGGGCGCTGCGCGGGTATTGGTCACCGATGGCGGCAAGCCCTGCGCCGATGGCAAGCAGGGTGCGGGTGTGATTTCGGACCAGCCGCTCCCCGTCATGGTGGCGCGGGTCACGGGCGCCGGAGATACCTTCATGGCCGCGCATCTGGTGGCCGAGGCGCGGGGTTCATCGCGCCAGCAAGCCCTGTCCTTTGCCCTGCACGCCGCCGCAACCTATGTTTCAGGAGAGATTGGCACATGAGCGCCCCGATGATTTACGCCCCCGAAGTTGCCGGTGCCCTCACCTCTGGGCGAGCGGTGGTGGCGCTGGAAAGCACCATCATCACCCATGGCATGCCGTTTCCGCAAAACGTGGAAACCGCCCGCGCGGTCGAGGCCGAGGTGCGCGCCCATGGGGCAGTGCCTGCCACGATTGCCATAATGGGTGGCCATATCCACATCGGCCTGACCGCGCCCGAATTGGACGCTTTGGGCCAATGCCATGATGCGATGAAGGTCTCGCGCGCCGATCTGGCCGTGTGCCTGACCTCGGGGCGCACCGGGGCGACCACCGTTGCCGCCACGATGATCTGCGCCGCTCGTGCTGGCATTGCGGTGTTTGCGACCGGCGGTATCGGCGGCGTGCATCGTGGGGCCGAAACCAGTTTCGACATTTCCGCCGACCTGCCTGAACTTGGTGCCACCGCCGTGACCGTGGTTGCCGCCGGGGCCAAGGCGATTCTGGACCTTCCCAAAACGCTTGAAGTGCTGGAGACGGCCGGAGTTCCGGTGATCGCCTTTGGTCAGGATGCCTTCCCGGCCTTTTGGTCGCGTGACAGTGGTATCATCGCCCCCTTGCGGATGGACCATGCACGCGAAATCGCCGCCGCCCATATGATGCGCGCCGCTTTGGGCCTGCCGGGCGGGCAGTTGGTGGCCAATCCGATCCCTTTGGCCGATGAGATTCGCCTCGATGTGATCGGCCCGGCGATCGAGACCGCGCTGGCCGAGGCAACTGCCCAAGGTATCGCCGCCAAGGCCGTGACCCCCTTTCTGCTTCAGCGGATTTTCGAACTGACCGAGGGGCGCTCGCTGGCGTCTAACATCGCGCTGGTCTTGAACAACGCCCGGCTCGCGGCGGTGATTGCCGTTGAAATCGCCAAGATGCGCGTCAAAATCTGATACCGCGCAACACCGCCCATTGTGCCGGGGCATGGCGTTGCATAGATTGGCCCCGCCGATCAAGGAGCCTTCATGTCAAATCCTGTTTCCCCTGCGCGCCGCACGGTCTTTGGGGCGATGCGCGCCTCGTTCCTGACCGGATTGGTCGTGGTGCTGCCGATTGGCATGACGATCTATGTGATCTGGGCGGTGACTGGCTGGATTGATGGCTGGATCGTGCCGCTGATCCCTTCGGCGTGGAAGCCGGATGCTTTGGTGCGCTATTACCTTGGCCCCGAAAGCCGCTTTCCAGTGCGCGGCGTGGGCGTTCTGGTGTTTCTGGTGGTCACCGCCTTCATCGGCTGGGTGGCGCGCGGGCTGATCGGGCGCACGGTGATCCATCAGGCGGAAACGCTGGTGGACAGGATGCCTGTGGTACGCTCGGTCTATTCGGGAGTGAAACAGATCACCGAAACCTTTTTCGGCAAGTCCGAGAAAGGTTTTGACCGCACCTGTCTGGTGGAGTTTCCGCGTCAGGGCACTTGGGCGGTGGGTCTGGTGGCGGCGGTGCCCAAGGGCGAGATTGCAGATCGTTTGCCGCAAGACCATGAGATGATTGCGGTATTCATGGCGCTGACACCGCTGACTTCGGGGATGTTGCTTTATGTTCCGGCCAAGGATGTGGTCATGATGGATCTGAAACCGGATGAGGCAATCAAGCTGATCGTCTCGGCCGGTCTGGTCTATCCCGTGAGCAAAGAGGCGATCGAGGCAGTGATCGCCGCGCAGTGATCTAGAGCGCCGTCCAGCCGCCATCCACTGAAATCGTGGTGCCGGTGACCTGATCCGCCGCCGGGCTGCACAGATAGACCGCCGTGCCGCCAATTTGCGCGGTGGTGGCGAATTGGCGCGACGGTTGGCGTTGCAACATCACCTCACGGATCACGGTGTCGCGGTCCATGCCATGCACCTGCATCTGGCCGGGGATTTGTGCCTCGACCAAAGGTGTCAGCACATAGCCGGGACAAATCGCGTTGCAGGTGATGCCCTGACCCGCCGTTTCCAGCGCCACGGTTTTCGACAGCCCCACCACCCCATGTTTGGCCGCGACATAGGCCGATTTATAGGGCGATGCCGTCAACCCATGCGCCGAGGCGATATTGACCACCCTGCCCCAGCCCCTGGCCCGCATCATCGGCAGCACAACGGCAGTGGTGTGAAACGCCGAGGTCAGGTTGATGGCGATGATCTGGTCCCATTTTTCGACCGGAAACTCATCCACCGGTGCAACATGCTGGATGCCGGCATTGTTCACCAGAATATCGCAGACCCCGGCTTTTTCGATCAGCCCGCGGCACGCATCCCCCTTCGACATATCGGCGGCGATATAGCGCACTTTCACGCCAAACCGCTTGGCCAGTTCGCTCGCAAGATCGTGATCCTCAGCCCGGTCGGTGAAACTGTTCAACACAATATCCGCCCCGGCCCGCGCCAGTTCCTCCGCCACGCCCAAGCCGATCCCGGAATTCGACCCGGTGATGATGGCGGTTTTTCCAGATAGCATCATGGCGCTGGCCCTTTCGCAATTGTGACGGTCAAAGCCATAGCTGATCCCGCCGGGCATGAGAAGCCGGTGGCCTTGGCCAAACCGGAGCCAGCGGCCAAACCTGCCGAAAGATTCAAAAAAAAAACGCCAGCGCGAAGCTGGCGTTAAGTTGTTGAGGCAGGTTTCATACAGGCAAGAAACCTATCGAGCAGTAAGGCCTTTATACGCCGTCCTGCGTCCGGGGCCAAGTTAAAAGTTTGAATTGGCTGGAAAGCCCGCATAAGGTCAGAGCCAAGAAAAACAGGACACAAAGGATTGTTGCCAATATGGGATCGGTTTATTTCGCAAACCTGAAGGCAATCGGAGCCGCGGCGGCGCTGCTGATTCTCGCGCCGACGGCCCTGGCCGAGCCGCGCCACGGCATAGCTATGTATGGTGAGCCTGCCCTCCCACCTGATTTTGTGTCCCTGCCCTATGCCAACCCAGATGCCCCCAAGGGCGGACGCATCGTTTTCGGGGAGAACGGCAGCTTTGATTCGATGAACCCTTTCATCGTCAAAGGCTCGGCCCCTGCCGGGCTTTCAAGCATGACTGTTGAGACACTTATGGGCCGTTCTTATGACGAACCCTTCACCCTTTACGGGCTTTTGGCCGAATCGGTCGATACTGATGAGGCCCGCACATACGTAGAATTTACCCTTCGTGAAGGCGCCCGGTTCACGGATGGCAAACCGGTGACAGTTAAGGATGTGCTGTGGTCCTTCGAGAAGCTGGGAACCGAAGGCAGCCCGCGCTATGCCGGGGCCTGGAAGAAGATCGCCAAATCCGAACAGACCGGCCCGCGCTCGGTGCGGTTCACCTTCAATGCACAAGACCGTGAATTGCCGCTGATCCTTGGCCTGCGCCCGATTCTGGAAATGGCGCAATGGGAGGGCCGCGATTTTGCAGCCACCACGATGGAGCCACCGATCGGGTCCGGCCCCTATGTGGTCGACAAATTCGAGGCCGGCAAGTTTGTCAGCTACAAGAAAAATCCCGACTGGTGGGGCAAGGATCTGCCTTTCAACCGCGGGCAACAGAATTTCGACGAGGTGCGCTATGAATACTTTGGCGATGCTGGTGTGGTGTTCGAATCCTTCAAGGCCGGACTGATCACCAGCTACCGCGAGGCCAACCCGGCGAAATGGGCAAGCAATTATGATTTTCCGGCGGTGCAATCGGGCGATGTGGTGAAATCGGACATTCCGCACCAACGCCCTTCGGGGATCGAGGGCTTTGTGTTCAACATCCGCAAGCCGATCTTTGCCGATTGGCGGGTGCGCGAGGCGCTGATTGATGCCTTCAACTTCGAATTGGTGAACCAGACGCTGAACGGCGGTGCCCTGCCGCGCATCCAGTCTTATTTCTCGAATTCGGTTCTGGGTGCGCCGGTGGGAGAGGCCGCCTCGGGCCGCGTTGCCGAATACCTTGCGCCCTTCAAGGATCAGCTTTTGCCCGGCGCGCTGGAAGGTTATGCCCTGCCGGTCT
>JAGPBG010000131.1 GCA_018063485.1 Cypionkella sp. | reverse complement strand
TGCACGCCATTTTGCTACATTGTCGTTATGCTCGGCCAAAGTGGCCGCAAAGGCATGTCCGCCCGAACCATTGGCGACAAAATACAGGTATTCGGTGGTATCGGGGTTCAAGGCCGCCTCGATGCTCAGCTTGCCGGGATTGGCAATCGGCGTCGGCGGTAATCCGTCAATTACATAAGTATTATAGGGGGTTATGCGTCGCAGCTCACTTTGACGCAAGCCCCGCCCCAGCACGCCCTCGCCCTTGGTCACTCCGTAAATGACTGTCGGATCGGTTTGCAGCTTCATGCCCTTGGCCAACCGGTTGATAAACACGCTTGCCACCTGCTTGCGCTCTTCGGGGATGCCGGTTTCCTTTTCCACGATCGAAGCCATGATCAGCGCCTCTTCGGGGGTCTTATAGGGCAGGCCCTCGGCGCGCGCGGCCCATAGATCAGCCAGAATGATGGTTTGACGCTTGCCCATCTCGGCCAAGAGCCCGGCACGGTCTGCACCCTTTTCGACTTCATAGCTGTCGGGTGCCAGGCTGCCTTCCTGTGGCACAGCCGCCACCTTGCCCTCAAGAAAATCGGCGCGTTTCAAGGCATCGACAACCTGCCAACTTGTCACGCCTTCGGCCAGAGTGATCCGCCAGCGCAAATCGGGCTGCTGGGCGGCATCCAGATATTCAGTTGGTGCGGCTTCTCTCGCCGGGTCAAAACTGACCACCTCAACATATCGGTTGGTGGCCGGATCCAATTGGCGCAAGATGATTTGTGCCACGTTCACGCCGATCCGAAAATTCACCTCACGCCCGCAGGTCGATTGCCCGCCTTGTGTCAAAGCCCCCAGAACCTCGCGCATAGAGGCCTTGGGCGGGATCAGATAACTGCCGAACTTCAACGCCTTGCCGGCATCTTCATAATCGGCACCAATACGGAAGATCCGTGCATCAGAAACCGCACCTTCGGTCTCCAGCGCCCGGCTGACCTGGCTCAGGTTCGCGCCCTTTTCCACCCGAAAGCAAATCGCCTCGGCCAGCGGCCCCGGTCCGACAAAGGCCTGCCGCCCCCAGACCAACAGCCCCGAGGCCACCACCAGAGCCACGATGAAAAGCGTCAGCGCGTTCGAGGCGATCGAGCGCCACATCCTTAGCGCACCTTGCCCAGCACAAGGCTGGCATTGGTGCCGCCAAAGCCGAACGAATTGGAAAGCACCACGTCGATCTTGCGTTTCACCGCCTTGTTCGCGGCCAGATCCAGCCGTGGCGTCACCGCCAGGTTGTCCAGATTGATCGTCGGAGGGGCTATCTGATCGCGCAATGCAAGCACACAGAAAATCGCCTCTACCGCACCAGCCGCGCCCAGAAGATGCCCGATGCTTGATTTCGTCGATGACATCGTGGCCTTATCCGCCGCATCGCCCAGCAACCGCTCAACCGCGCCCAACTCGATCGTATCAGCCATGGTCGAGGTGCCATGCGCGTTGATATAATCAATGTCGCAAGGCGCCAGCCCTGCCCGCCTGAGCGCCATCTGCATCGAACGGAACCCGCCATCACCATCCTCGGCAGGCGCCGTGATATGATAAGCATCGCCCGAAAGGCCATAGCCCAGCACTTCGGCGTAAATCCTGGCCCCGCGCGCCATGGCGTGTTCGTACTCCTCCAACACAACCACGCCCGCTCCCTCACCCATCACAAATCCGTCACGGTCGGTGTCATAGGGGCGACTGGCCTTGGCCGGATCATCGCCGCGCTTGGTTGAGAGCGCCCTGCAGGCATTAAACCCGGCAATCCCGATCTCGCAAATCGGGCTTTCCGCCCCGCCTGCCAGCATCACATCGGCATCGCCCCATTGGATAAGCCGCGCCGCATCGCCAATGGCATGGGCCCCGGTGGAACAGGCGGTCACAACCGCATGGTTCGGGCCTTTGAAGCCAAAACGGATCGAGACATGCCCCGAAATCAAATTGATCAGCGCTCCGGGGATGAAGAAGGGTGATACCCGCTTTGGCCCTTTTTCCTTGATCAACACCGCCGTTTCCGCAATCAACGACAGCCCCCCGATCCCCGATCCGATCATCACACCAGTGCGGCAGCGTTCTTCCTCATTGGCAGGTTCCCACCCGGAATCGCGTACTGCCTGCACGGCTGCGGCCATGCCGTAAAGGATGAAATCATCCACCTTGCGCCGGTCTTTTGGCTCCATCCAGTCATCAGGATTGAAGGTGCCGTTGCTGCCATCGCCCATTGGGATTTCGCAGGCATATTGCGTAACCACATTCGAAGCATCAAAGCGCGTGATCGGTCCGGCCCCGGATTTTCCGGCCAGCAAGCGGCTCCAGGTTTCCTCAACCCCACAAGCCAAAGGCGTGACCATTCCCAATCCGGTGACAACTACGCGCCGCATCCATGCTTCTCCCAAACCCGACTGGCTTTTTGCAGCCACTGACCTTTGCCTGATACACGCCCGCGCCCGCCCGCACAATACGAAGGCTGTGCAGCCTGCGACTCCACGCCACAGCGTCAATTTTTATGAACATGGCCCGGGCTTACCTCTTGCCATTTCCGATCCAGGCTCTAGCTAGTGAATGAACATTCATTCTTGGACTCTCATGCTTCAATCCCTCCCCCTCGCCCCCCATGATCACCGCAGCGCAGAAATTCTGGCGTCCGTGCGTTCGGCTTTTGCCGCAAAAGGCTTTGATGGTGCCTCAATGCAGGATCTCGCCCGCGCCGCAGGCATGTCGGTGGGGAATTTCTACCGCTATTTTCCTTCCAAAGCCGCCATCGTCGAGGCGCTGATCACCAGCGATCTGGCTGCGGTCGAGGCCGATTTTGCCGCTGTAATCCGTGCTCCGCGCCCGATGCAGGCCCTGCGTACGGTTCTGCACCGCCGGGTGCCCGAGCATCAACATAGCCAGGATGGCCAACTTTGGGCCGAGATCACCGCCGCCGCCTTGCGCAAACCCGAAATCGGTGAGACCTGCGCCCGGATGGATTCCACCGTCATCGGCAATCTCTGCGCGGTCTTTGCCGCCGAAACCGGTCTGAGCCAGCCCGAGGCCCAGCACCGATTTGCCCCCGAGGCGGCGTTTATCATGCTGTTGGTCAAATCTGCCGCCTGCATGACCACATCCGGCAGCCCGCAGGCAGCCCAGTTGAACGCCCTGATCTTGCAAACAATCGACAGCACGCTGGACAGCATTTCCAGCCATAGCCCGAAAGCCTGACCCATGCGCGCCGCCCTGCTTGCCCTGCTCCTTGCCACGCCGCTCTCTGCCCAAACCCCTACCCTGCCCGCGATTACGGTTTCAACTGTCACCACCCGCACCCTGTCTGATCGGGTGCTGATCACCGGCTTGATCGGTCCGGTCGAACAGGTTCTGGTGGCCCCCTTGGTCGAAGGCCAACCGATCGAGGCACTGCTCGCCGATGTGGGCGACAAGGTTGCAGCCGGGCAAGTGCTGGCCCGCCTGTCGCGCAGCACGCTGGAATTGCAGCGCAGCCAATTGGTCGCAGGCCTTGCCGCTGCCAAGGCCACCATCGCGCAGGCCAAGGCGCAGATGATTGATGCGCAATCCTCGTCTGATCAGGCCGAGCGCGTTCGGGCGCGCACCGAAATCCTGAAAGCGCAGGGCGCGGCCACCCAAGCCGCCCTTGATCAGGCGCTCAGCCTTGCGATTTCCGCCAGCGCCCGCCTGTCGGTCGCCACCCAAAGCCATGAGGCTGCCCGCGCCCAGGCCGCCTTGTCCGAGGCCCAGCTTGCCAACCTCGATCTGCAATTGTCGCGTACCGCCGTGGTGGCCCCGGTTGCCGGGGAAATCACTCAGCGAAATGCCCAGATCGGCGCAATCGCCTCGGCCGCTGGCCAGCCAATGTTTACGCTGATTCGCGACGGCGCGCTGGAATTGCGCGCGGATGTGGCAGAATCCGACCTGATACGGCTTGCCCCCGGACAGCGCGTTGCTCTGATCACTGCAGGCTCGTCCACTCCCTTTGCCGGCACCATCCGGCTTGTTGAACCCACGATTGATACGGTCACCCGCATGGGCCGCGCCCGTATCACGTTCAACCCGAGTCCGAACATCCGCTCAGGAATGTTTGTCGAAGGCTCGGTGCTGGTCACCGAACACAGCGCGCCGTCCATTCCCGTCACCGCCGTCAGTGCCACCTCGGAGGGCAATGTGGTGATGAAAGTCACGGATGGCGTGGTCAGCCGCGAGATCATCACCACCGGCATCCGCGATTCCGGCTGGGTTGAGGTGCTGTCGGGACTTTTGCCCGGTGATACCATCGTCACCAAAGCCGGGGCCTTTGTGCATGACGGCGACCATATCGCACCAATGACCAGCGAAACCAACTAGGGATCCCCGCAGATGAATTTCTCCGCCTGGTCGATCCGCAATCCTGTAGCTCCCATCCTTGCGTTCTTCATCCTGATGGTGCTGGGCTGGCAATCCTTCAACGCCCTGCCGATCACCCGTTTTCCCAACATCGACGTGCCCTTGGTGGCGGTGACACTGGTACAACCCGGTGCCGCACCTGCCGAAATGGAAACGCAAGTCACGAAAAAGGTGGAAGACATCCTTGCGGGGGTGACGGGGGTGAAAAACCTGACCTCCACCGTCAATGAAGGCGTCTCCACAACGGTGGTGGAATTCCGCATGGAAGTGCCCACCGACAAGGCCGTGCAAGACAGCAAAGACGCGGTAGACCGTATCCGTTCCGACCTGCCAGCGGGGATCGAAGCCCCGGTGATCAGCCGGATCGACATCGAGGGGCAGGCGATCCTCACCTTTGCCGTCACCGCCCCCGATAAGACGCTTGAGGAAATCTCGTGGTTTGTCGATGATGTGATCAAGCGCAAATTGCAGGGCCGCCCCGGTGTCGGCAAGGTTGAACGCTATGGCGGGGCGGATCGGGAGATTCGCGTCGAACTCGATCCGGTCAAGCTGAACAGCTTTGGTGTCACCGCCTCGATGGTGAACCAGCAGTTGCGCGCCACCAACGCCAACTTCGGCTCGGGTCGCACCGAAATCGGCGCGGGCGAGCAGGCGATCCGCACCATGGGTGACGCCGAGACCGTCGCCAGACTCGCCGCTACCCGCATAGCCTTGCCCTCGGGGCGGCAAGTGGTGCTGGCCGATCTGGGGCAAGTGATCGACACCAGCGAAGAACTGCGCTCGTTTTCCAAACTCAACGGCAATCAGGTGGTGACGATCGGCATTTTCCGCGCCAAAGGTGCGTCGGAGGTCTCGGTGGATGAAACCGTGACCGAGGCCTTGGATGAGATTCGCGCCCAACATCCTGATGTGGGCATCAATCTGGTCGATGAAACGGTGTTCTACACCTATGGGAATTACGAATCCGCCATTGATACTTTGCTTGAAGGCGCATTTCTTGCGGTTCTGGTGGTGTTTGCCTTCCTGAAAAACTGGCGCGCCACCCTGATCACCGCCGTCGCCCTGCCGCTGTCGGCAGTGCCGACCTTCTGGGTGATGGATATGTTGGGGTTCTCGCTGAACCTTGTGTCGTTCCTTGCCATCACACTTGCCACCGGCATTCTTGTCGATGACGCGATTGTCGAGATAGAAAACATCGCGCGACACATACGAATGGGCAAAACCCCCTACCGCGCGGCGATTGAGGCTGCCGATGAAATCGGGCTGGCGGTGATTACCACCACCTCAACCATCGTAGCGGTGTTCGTTCCTGTCAGTTTCATGGCGGGCATCCCCGGCCAGTATTTCCGCCAATTTGGCCTGACCGTGGCAATTGCCGTGCTGTTTTCACTGCTGGTCGCGCGCCTGATCACGCCCCTGATGGCCGCCTATCTGATGACGGCCAAAGACGCCGGCAGTGAGGAATCCCACGCCGATGGCCGCTTGATGCGCGGATACCTTGCCTTTGTGCGCCGCACCTCGGCCACCAGACGCTTTGCCAATGGCTGGCGCTTTCCGGTCTATTACCTGACCCTGTTTGCCGCCATCGGCGTGCTGATCGTGTCGGTGTTCTTCATGCTGAAAGTGCCGGGTTCCTTTCTGCCGCCCGAAGATGTCAGCCGGATCTCGATCTCGGTCGAACTGCCGCCGGGATCAACGCTTGACGATACCGACCGCGCCACCACCCAGGCCTTGAACGCAATCAAGGATATTCCTTGGGTGGAGAATGTGTTCGTTCTGGGTGGCTCATCCCCGACTGGTTCGCTTGATGTGCGTCGGGCCTCCATCACGGTCTTGCTCACGAGGCTGGATCAGACCTTGCTGCTGCGCCTGTCGCAAACCGCCCATGAACTGCCCCTCATCGGCCCTTATCTGCCGCTGGCCAAGGACAAGGGCCGCACCGTGCCGCAAAATGTCATCGAGGCCGAGGTGTTCAAACGCCTTGCAACCGTGCCCGATATCCGCGCTTTCAAGTTGAATGACCGCGGAATGCGCGATCTGTCGTTCTCAATTCTGGCCGATAATGAGAGTGATCTGAATGAGGCGGTCTACCGTCTGGAAGAGGCCCTTACCGGCGATCCGGCGCTGGCCGATGTGGCCTCCGAGGGTGCCTTGCCTCGCCCCGAGGTGCAGATCACGCCGCGCTTGGCCGAGGCTGCAAGACTAGGCATCACGGCGGCGCAAATCGCCGAAACCGTGCGGGTTGCAACAATTGGCG
>JAGPBG010000130.1 GCA_018063485.1 Cypionkella sp. | reverse complement strand
CGGCTTCTTTGCGGGCGAAGGGTTTCATCCGCTCGCCGTGTTGCTCCAGAAACGCCGCTGTTCGGGCGGGATCGTGTTTGGACAGATCGCGCAGCCACCAGGCGACGGCTTTCTGGATGAACCACTCCTTGTCGTCGATATAAATCGCGGCCCAGCCAAGAACACGCTCGCGGATTTCCACCTCAAAGGGTTTGGGGAAATTCTGCTTGGTAAAGGGCAGGGTGGCGACCAGGGCGGCGCGGCGGGTCCACATATTGGGGTGGGTGGTCCAGCCTTCGACGGTGTCGATCCGGGCAGGATCGGCGGTGATGCGTTTTTGCGCAGCGATACAGGCGTGATCCGCTATGGCCCAGGCGTCAAACTGCGGCACCCATTGGCAGATCAGATCCCAGGCGGCCTCATCGGGGCGGATGCGCGCCTGAGTCAGCAGTTTGGCGGCGGCGATGCGGGCCTCGTGGATGTTTGTCTGCCACAGATCGGCAGCCAGTTGAATACGATCCTCAAGGCTGCACTCGGCGCGCCATTGGTCGGCCAGATCGTCGATCTGGGGCACCTTGATCCCCAGATAAGGCCGGTCTGCCTTGTGATAGGCAGCCGCCTCAGCGGATTTGGCCGGATCGGCAAGCGCCTGCAGGTCGGCCAAGGCGCGGGTGATCATTCCACTGTCACCGATTTGGCCAGATTGCGCGGCTGATCCACATCGGTGCCTTTGGCGATGGCGGTATGATAGGCCAGGAGTTGCGCCGGAACCGAATAGAGGATCGGCGCGAAGATATCGGCGACGGTCGGCATGGTCAGGGTTTTCCAGCAGCCAGCCCCCGCTTCGGCAATGCCCTGGGCATCCGAGATCAGCAGCACGCGGCCATGGCGGGCCATCACCTCTTGCATGTTCGAGACGGTTTTTTCGAACAGATGATCGCGCGGGGCCAGCACCACCACCGGCACACGGGCGTCAATCAACGCAATCGGCCCGTGTTTGAGTTCACCCGACGCATAGCCTTCGGCGTGGATATAACTGATTTCCTTGAGTTTAAGCGCGCCTTCCAGCGCCAGAGGGTACATTGCCCCCCTGCCAAGGAACAACACATCCTGCGCTTCGGCCAGTTCTTCGCTCAGGTCGGAAATGGCGGCAGACAGGCCCATGGCGTGATTCATCAGGCCGGGAAGTGCTGCCAGTGCGGCAAGATGGGTTTGCAGGGCTTCGGCGGACAGGTGCCCGCGATCAACCCCGGCTTTGAGCGCCAAAAGCGCAAGCGTGGTCAACTGACAGGTAAAGGCTTTGGTTGACGCCACGCCCACTTCGATGCCGGCCATGATCGGCAGGGCCAGATCGGCTTCACGCGCAATCGAAGATGTGGGCACGTTGACCACAGCGATGATTTTGGCGACCTTGCCCGACGCATAGCGCAGGGCTGCGAGAGTGTCGGCGGTTTCGCCCGATTGGCTGACGAAAATCGCCCATTGATTGGGCGACAATGGCGGCTCGCGGTAGCGAAACTCCGAAGCGATGTCGATTTCCACCGGCAGGCGGGCGATCTGTTCGAACCAGTATTTCGCGACATGGGTGGCATAAGAGGCTGTGCCACAGGCGACCAGCGTGAGGCGGTCTACAGTCGTGAAATCAACCTCTTGCGGCAGGTGCAGGGCTGGGGTTACCCCGCCATCCCGACTAAGGTAATGGTGCAGCGCATCGGCGATCACCACCGGCTGTTCGGCGATTTCCTTGGCCATGAAATGCTTGAAGCCGGCTTTTTCGATCCGGGTGGAGTCGATGGCGATACGCGCTTCGGCCCGATTGGCAAGGCGGCCTTGGGCATCATAGATCACGGCACCCGCACGCGTGATCACGGCGCAATCGCCCTCATCAAGATAGGTGATCCGGTCGGTCATCGGTGCAAGGGCGATGGCATCAGAGCCGACGAACATCTCGCCCTCGCCATGGCCGATGGCGAGCGGCGAGCCCTGGCGTGCGGCAACGATCAGATCTTCCTGACCGTCGAACAAAAAGCACAGCGCAAACGCCCCGCGCAGGCGCTCAAGGGTTTTGCGTGCAGCCTCGATCGGAGCCAGCCCCTGGTCGATATATTGCCGGGCCAGAAGAGCGACGGTTTCGGTATCGGTCTCGGATTCAAAGGTCAGGCCAGCGGCGCAGAGTTCGGCGCGCAACTCGCGGAAATTCTCGATGATGCCGTTATGCACGACGGCGACCGGGCCAGAAAGGTGGGGGTGCGCGTTTTCGGTGGTGGCCGCGCCATGGGTGGCCCAGCGGGTGTGGCCGATGCCGGACTTGCCAGCCAGCGGATTGTGAACCAGCAGATCCGACAGGTTCACCAATTTGCCCACCGCGCGGCGGCGGTCCAGCTTGCCATGGCTAACGGTGGCGATACCGGCGGAATCATAGCCGCGATATTCCAGCCGTTTCAGCGCCTCCACCAAAAGGGGTGCTGCTTCGTGATTGCCCAAAACACCAATGATTCCACACATTTATTTCGCGCCTTTCGCAGCCTTGATCGCCCGCAGGCGATCCATGATCTTGGTCGCAAGACCGGGTTTGTTGATCTGACGGGCCCGGCCAAGGGCCAGGGCGCCATCGGGCACATCTTGGGTAATCACCGAACCAGAGGCGGTCAGCACATCATTGCCCAAGGCAACCGGGGCCACCAGCATGGTATCAGAGCCGATGAAGCCGCGTTTGCCGATGCGGGTGCGGTGTTTCATCACGCCATCATAGTTGCAGGTGACGGTGCCTGCACCAATATTGGTGAATTCACCCACATCGGCGTCGCCGAGATAGGTCAGATGGCCAACCTTGACGCCTTCGTCCAGAATCGTGTTCTTGATCTCGACGAAATTGCCGACATGAACATTCTCGGCCAATTCCGCTCCGCTGCGCAGGCGGGCAAAGGGGCCGACGGTGGCTCCGCGTGAGATATGGCAATCCTCAAGATGGCAAAAGCCCTTGATTTCGGCCCCAGATTCAACGGTGACGCGAGGCCCGAACAGCACATTCGCGCCCACGATCGCATCGCGGCCAATATGGGTATCAAGGGCGAAGAACACGGTTTCCGGGGCGGTCAGGGTGACGCCGTTTTCAAGCGCCTCGGCGCGGGCACGGGCCTGAAACGCGGCTTCGGCCTCGGCCAGTTGGGCGCGGGTGTTGATGCCCATGGTTTCGGATTCGTCGCAGATGACAACGCCTGCGGAAAGGCCCATCGCGCGGGCGATTTCCACAATGTCGGTCAGGTAATATTCGCGCGAAGCATTGGCGTTGCCGACTTTGGCGACAAGATCAAGCAGCATTGCTGTTGAGGCACAAACCACGCCCGAATTACAGAGGGTTATCGCGCGCTCTTCATGCGATGCGTCTTTGTATTCGACGATCTTTTGCAGATCCTCGCCAATGGCAATCAGGCGGCCATAGCGGCCCGGATCGCGGGCCTGAAAGCCAAGGATCACCACGGCATGGCGGGCGCGGGCATCGAGCATGGCTTGCAGGGTTTCGGGGCGGATAAATGGCGTATCGCCGTAAAGCACAATCGCTTCGCCGCTGGTATTTGCCAGCAGGGGAGCTGCCTGGGCGACGGCATGAGCGGTGCCCAGTTGCGGATCTTGCAAGACTGACTCACAAGCCTCATCGAAGGCATGGGCCGAGACCGCGACCTCATCGGCGCCGTGGCCGGTGACGATGATGATGCGCGACGGCTCAAGGCTGCGGCCAGCGGCAAGTGCGTGGTGCAGCATCGGAGCTGCGGCGATGTGGTGCAGCACTTTTGGCGTATCGGAATTCATCCTTGTGCCCATGCCTGCCGCCAAAATGATCAATGAAATCGACATATGCCCTCTTTAAATATTCGTCCTGCCGTTTTACCCCCATTGCAAGGCGTGGCAAGAGGGTGATGCCTCACGCTTGGTTACATCGGCGAAACTGGGCAGTCTGATAAACTGGGCAGTCTGATAAACTGGGCAGTCTGACAAGAAAGACGTGCTGATATGAAAGGCGTGGGGGGCATTATGCGCACAGTGGTTTTTGATCTTGATGGCACACTTGCCGATACCAGCGCCGATCTGCTGGAGGCGGCGAACGCCAGTTTTCGCCAGTTGGGCCATGGCAATGTGCTGGATCAGCGCGACACGCTGACGGCGTTTCATGGCGGGCGGGCGATGTTGCGCGCGGGGTTCGAGCGGTTGGGGATCGGATTTGACGAGGCCGACATTTCGCGTGAATACCCGCGTCTGCTGGCGGCCTATGCCGAGGGGATTGACACTCACACACGGCTCTATCCCGGCGCTGTGGCGGCGGTTGAGGCGTTGCGCAGTGCCGGTTTTGCCACCGCCATCTGCACCAACAAGCCCGAGGGGCTGGCGGTGGAACTGGTGCGGCGGTTGGGGATTTCGGACCTGTTCGGCGCGTTGATCGGGGCGGATACGTTGCCCACGCGCAAACCGGATGCGGCCCCTTATGTGGCGGCGGTGGAGCGCGCGGGGGGAGTGGTGGCGCGCTCGATGTTGATTGGCGACACCGAAACCGATCGCAAGACCGGGCTTGCGGTGGGTGTGCCGGTGGTTTTGGTCACCTTTGGCCCCGAGGGTCGCGGGGTGTCGCGGCTGACCCCTGAGGCGCTGCTGGATCATTTTGATGATCTGCCGGGGTTGGCGGCGCGCTTTTTGCCCTGACGCCGCCACGGCAGAGGCAAGCCCTGTTGCGCCATTTCTTGCGGATGGCCGGTGTAGCCAGGATCTCAAGGGCGGGTGCAAAGTTCAAGTGACTCTTGCTGCGATCTGGCGTATCCGCCACGGATTCCGCAGATTTGAGGGGCAGGATATGCAGGAGCGCTTTGTCGGCAGTTTCACTCAGCAAGAGCCGATTCCCGAAGAGGGCATCGCGGCGGCTTTGGCGGTTTTGCTGCACGGGCGTTTGCATCGCTATAATACCGCCCCCGGTGAGATCGCGGAAACGGCGTTGTTGGAAGAGGAATTCGCGGCCCAGATGGGCGCGAAATATGCGCTGGCGGTGGCTTCGGGCGGCTATGCTTTGGGCTGTGCCTTGCGTGCCCTGGGGGTGGCATCCGGTGAGCCGGTCTTGACCAATGCCTTTACGCTGGCCCCGGTGCCGGGGGCGATTGCTTCGGTGGGGGCCAAGCCGGTGTTTGTCGAGGTGACCGAAGATCTGGTGCTGGATCTGGCTGACCTTGAGGCCAAGGCCAAGGCCAGCGGTGCGCGGGTGCTGATGCTGAGCCATATGCGCGGGCATCTGGTGGATATGGCGGCGCTGATGGCGGTTTGCGCGCGCTGGGGCATCAGGGTGATCGAGGATTGCGCCCATACGATGGGGGCGGCCTGGGACGGGGTGGCTTCGGGGCGCTGGGGTGTGGTGGGCTGCTATTCGACGCAGACCTACAAACACGCCAACTCCGGCGAGGGTGGTTTGCTGATCTCGGATGATGCCGAGGTGATGGCGCGGGCGATTTTGTTGTCGGGGTCATATATGCTTTATGGCAAGCATCGCGCCGCGCCGCCCGAAGAGGTTTTCGAGCGGGTGAAGTTTGTGACGCCCAATGTGTCGGGCCGGATGGACAATCTGCGGGCGGCGATTCTGCGGCCGCAGATGCGCGGGCTGGCCGAACGGGTGGCGCGGTGGAATGCGCGCTATCTGGTGTTGGAGGCGGGGTTGCGCGGGGTGCCGGGGTTGCGGCTGATCACGCGACCTGCGGCGGAAAGCTATGTGGGATCGTCGTTTCAGTTCCTGTTGCCCGATTGGTCGGGCGCGCGGGTAAGGGCGGTGCTGGCGCGCACGGCGGCGCGCGGGGTGGACTTGAAATGGTTTGGCGCGGATCAGCCAATGGCCTTCACCAGCCGCTATCAGCATTGGCGCTATGCCGAGCCGCAAAGCCTGCCGCAGAGCGACCGGATCCTGAGCGGGCTGATTGACATGCGGGTACCGTTGACCTTTTCCGAGGCGGATTGCGCGCAAATCGCCCGCATCATCCGCCAGGAGGTTTTGACCCTGGGGCAGGGGCCAGAGCCCGAAGATGTGGAATTGCCGGCGATTCAATAGCCGGGCAGCCGCGCAACGGTGCCGTGAGCCTTCATGCAACCACTTGTCGCGGCCTGTTGTTTTCCTTTCGCCTTCGGTTGACCCCGCGCGGGGGGCAGAGTAAACGAAATATCAGATGCAGCGGACCCGATTTGGGTGCCGCCTTTGCCCTCTGCCAGCCGTAGGAGCCATGCGTGGACACACTTCTTCGAGAGTATCTGCCGATCATCATCATGTTTGGCCTTGCCGTGGCCTTGGGCCTTGTTTTGTTGCTGGCGGCAGCGGTGATCGCGGTGCGCAACCCCGACCCGGAAAAAGTGTCGGCCTATGAATGCGGGTTCAACGCCTTTGACGATGCGCGCATGAAGTTCGATGTGCGATTCTATCTGGTGTCGATTCTGTTCATCATCTTCGATCTGGAGGTGGCCTTCCTGTTTCCCTGGGCGGTGGCCTTTGGTCAGATCAGCATGGTAGGGTTCTGGTCGATGATGGTGTTCTTGGGCGTGTTGACCGTGGGCTTTGCCTATGAGTGGAAGAAGGGGGCCTTGGAATGGTCGTGATGACTGGAGCAAATGGCGCGGGACCGGATCGCGAATTCGCCACTCAGGAATTGAACCGTGAGTTGCAG
>JAGPBG010000129.1 GCA_018063485.1 Cypionkella sp. | reverse complement strand
CACCTTGTCGGTGCGCAATTCCGCCGACCGTATGGATGTGGCGCAATCCATCCAGAACACCTTTGGTCAGGTGGGTATCACGGTTGAGCTGAAAACCGGCGAGGGTGCCGAGCAGTTGAAGGAATACCGCGCCCGTCAGCATGACGCGACGCTGCAGACCTGGGGCCCGGATTATCCCGATCCAAACACCAACTCATCGACCTTTGCCGAGAACCCCGACAATTCGGACGAGGCCGGCAACACCGGCTATCTGGCTTGGCGCAACGCCTATGATCCCGGCGAGATGACCGCGATGAGCAAGGCCGCCGTGTTGGAGCAGGATCCGGCCAAGCGGGTTGAGATGTACAAGGAATTGCAGATGAAGCACCGCGAGACCTCGCCCTTCATCATCATCTTCCAGCAGGCCCGCCAAACCGGTGTGCGTGCAAATGTGAAAGACTTCCATACCGGTGGTGCCATAGACGCGGCAGCCTATTGGCTGGTCACGAAGTAAGCAATCAGGCCCCGGAGCAATCCGGGGCCTTTTCCCCCATGACAAGCACACCCCTTTCCGATGGCCCCAGCGGCCAGCCATCGCGGCATCTGCGACTGTTGCGCCAGATTGGTGCGGCGGCGTTTTCGCTTATAGTCACCTTTATTGGCCTTTTGGCCGTTACCTTCATCATCAGCCGCGTGGTGCCGATTGATCCAGTCACCTCAATCCTAGGCAACCGCGCCTCACAGGCGCAGATAGATGAGGCGCGCGAGAAACTGGGCCTGAACGAACCGATGTGGAGGCAGTTCGGGATCTACCTTGGCAACACGTTGCAAGGCGATCTTGGCACCTCGATCCGCACGCGTGAGCCGGTTTTGAAAGAGGTCGGGCAGCGGTTCCCGGCCACGTTGGAGCTGGCGACTTTGGCCACCATAATCGGCGTGCTGATTGGCCTGCCTGCGGGGGTTATTGCTGCGACCAAGCCGGGATCGTTTTATGATCAGGTGGTGCGGTTGATCGGGTTGATGGGCTATTCGATGCCGGTGTTTTGGCTGGGATTGATTGGACTGTTATTATTTTACGGCCAGTTGGGCTGGGTGGGTGGTCCGGGTCGATTGGATGCCGTTTACCAGATGAGTTATGATTTCGAAGTGACGCAATACACCGGCATGATCATGTTTGACACCGCGCTGAATGGCCGTTGGGACATGTTTGCCAATGCGTTTTCCCATATCATCCTGCCAGCGGGGATTTTGGCATATATTTCAATGGCTTATATCAGTCGGATGACCCGCAGTTTTATGATGAACGAGTTGGGGCAGGAATATATCACCACCGCCCGCGTCAAGGGAATGCCGGAATCGCGTGTGGTTTGGGTGCATGCGCTGAAAAACGTGATGGTGCCGCTGATCACGGTGATTGCGCTAAGCTATGCCTATTTGCTGGAGGGCGCCGTGCTGACCGAGACCATTTTCGCTTGGCCGGGGCTTGGCAGCTATATCACCGATGCCTTGCAAGTGGCTGATATGCCTGCGGTCTTGGGCGGTACGGTGGTGGTGGGCGCAGCCTATATCGGGCTGAACATGCTGTCTGACCTTCTTTACCGTTTTGTCGATCCGAGGGCGCGCGTATGAGTGCGGTCAACTGGCTGCGCGACCCGAATCCCGCCTCGCGCCTGCAATCGCGGTTGGGTCAAAGCTATCTTTCCTGGCTGCGCCTGCGCCGCAATCCCTTGGCAATGATCGGCTTGACCATCACGGTTTTGCTGATCCTGATGGCGCTGTTCGCGCCCTATCTTGCGCCGCATGATCCGATAGCGCAGGAGCTTTCGCGCAGGCTGCTGCCCCCCGGCACGCCGGGTAATTGGCTGGGTACCGATGATTTCGGCCGGGATATTCTGTCGCGGATCATTTTCGGTAGCCGGATCACGCTTTATATCGTACTGTTGGTGATCCTGACCGCCCCCGTCGTCGGTCTGATCATCGGCACCGTCGCGGGGTATTTTGGCGGCTGGGCTGATGAAATTCTGATGCGAATCACCGATATTTTTCTGGCCTTCCCCAAACTGATTCTGGCGTTGGCGCTGGTGGCGGTATTGGGGCCGGGGATGGAAAATGCGGTTCTGGCCATCGCGCTCACCTCGTGGCCACCCTATGCCCGCGTTGCCCGTGCCGAGACACTGACGGTGCGCAATTCCGACTATATCGCCGCTGTAAGATTGCAGGGCGCGGGTGCGATCCGGGTAATCTGGGGACATGTAATGCCGATGTGTCTGCCCTCGGTGATCATCCGCGTCACACTGGATATGGCCGGGGTGATCCTGACGGCGGCCGGGCTTGGGTTCTTGGGCCTTGGCGTGCAGCCACCCTTGCCGGAATGGGGTCTGATGATCTCGGCGGGGCGTAAATTCCTGTTCGAACAATGGTGGGTTGCCACGATGCCGGGACTTGCGATTTTCATCGTCAGCTTGGGCTTCAACCTGCTGGGCGATGGTTTGCGCGATGTTCTTGACCCAAAGAGTGCCACCAAATGAGCCTTTTGTCCGTAAAGAACCTGCGGGTGACGTTTGATACCGAGGCAGGGCGGGTTGAAGCCGTGCGCGGTGTGTCTTTCAGTCTTGACCGTGAGCGGTTGGGGATTGTGGGCGAATCTGGCTCCGGCAAAACCATGACAGGGCGTGCAGTGCTGCGCCTGATCCGCCCGCCTGGCAAGATCGAAGCGGATGAAATGCTGTTTGATGGCGTGGACCTGATGCGCGCCAGCGAAAAAGAGATGCGCGCGCTGCGTGGCCCACGCATTGCCATGGTGATGCAAGACCCGAAATACTCGCTCAATCCGGTGATGAAGGTGGGCGCGCAACTGATGGAAGGCTTGCGGCAACGCGACCGCATCCCCAAGGATCAGGCCCGCGCCAAGGCGATCGAGGCGTTGAACGCCGTGCAAATCCGCGACGCTGAACGCGTGATGGAGGCCTATCCGCACGAGCTTTCTGGCGGCATGGGCCAGCGGGTGATGATCGCGATGATGCTGATCCCGAACCCCGATCTGTTGATCGCGGATGAGCCCACAAGTGCGCTGGATGTCACCGTGCAGGCCGAGGTCTTGTCGATTCTGGACAATCTGGTGAAAACCCGTGGCATGGGGCTGATCTTCATCAGCCACGACCTGCGGCTGGTGGCGCGGTTTTGTGACCGGGTGCTGGTGATGTACAAGGGCAAGGTGGTTGAGGAATTGGCAGCGAAAGATCTGTTGCACGCCAAGCACCCCTATACCAAAGGACTGTTGAATTGCCTGCCGCGCATCGGCGGCTCGCGCGAACCGCTGCCCTCGCTTGACCGCGACGCAGCTTGGGCGAATTGATATGTTGATCGAGATCGAAAACCTGTCTGTGACCTTCACTGCCAATCACCGCCAGGTGCGCGCGGTGCAGGACGTGTCGCTGTCGGTGGCGGCGAAGGAATCCTACGGGTTGGTGGGGGAATCCGGTTCTGGCAAATCCACCATTCTGCGGGCGATCTGTGGGTTGACCCCGATTTCAGGCGGCTCCATCCGCATCAAGGCCGAGCCTGTCCGCCATGACCGTGACTTCTCGCGCAGGGTTCAGATGGTGTTTCAAGACCCCTATGCCAGCCTGCATCCCCGCCACACCATTGACCGCACCCTGTCGGAACCGCTGGCGATCCACGGCTTGCCCGGCAGTGACAAGCGGATCACCCAGGCCTTGATTGACGTGGGCCTGCCGACCAATTTCCGCTTTCGTTATCCGCATCAGCTTTCGGGCGGCCAGCGCCAGCGGGTGGCGATTGCCCGCGCGCTGATGCTGGAGCCCGAGATCCTGCTCCTGGATGAGCCGACCTCGGCGCTGGATGCCTCGGTGCAGGCCGAGACGCTCAATCTGCTCTCCCGCCTGCGTGATGAGCGGGGCCTGACCTTCCTGATGGTCAGCCACGATCTGGCGGTGATTGATCATATGTGCGACCGCATTCTGGTGATGCAGCACGGGCGGGCGGTGGAAGAACTGCCGCGTGAGGCGCTTGCCAAGGCCGAGATGAAAACCGATTACGCCCGTTCGTTGTTCGCGGCCTCGGCCGACCGGATGCTTGCGGGTTAACCCCTCACAGATTCGAGACCTGCGATGTTGCAAACTTTCGACGGCCACAACGATCTCTTGTTGCGCCTGCACCAGCACCCGGAAAACCGCAGAGCAATCTGGTTGACCGGCGAAGGCAAGGGTCATCTGGACTTGCCCCGGATGCAGCAGGGCGGCTTTGCGGCAGGGTTCTTTGCGATCTACATCCCCTCACCCGTGTCGCATGATGCGCCCGATTATATGCACGCGATGGAGAATCCGCCCTTTGCTTTGCCACTGGGTGATCTGATCGACGAAACGACGGCGCTACCGGTGGCGATGTCGATGGCGCGGCTGTTGATGTGGATGGAGAGATCATCCGGTGGGGCGTTCAAGATCTGCACCACGGCGGCGCAAATTCGCGACTGCATGGCCAAAGGCGTGATTGCCGGGATCATGCATATGGAGGGAGCCGAGGCGATTGATGGCGCTCTGGATAACCTATACGCCTTTCATGCCATGGGGTTACGCTCACTGGGGCCGGTCTGGTCGCGCCCTACGATCTTTGGCAATGGCGTGCCCTTTGCCTTTCCCTCCTCGCCCGATACTGGTGCGGGGCTGACCGAAATGGGCCGCGATCTGGTGCGGGCCTGCAATGAGTTGGGCATCATGCTGGACCTGAGCCATATCAACGAGGCCGGGTTCAATGACATCGCCAAGCTGTCAACCGCGCCTCTGGTCGCCACCCATTCCAACGCCCATGCGATAACGCCCAGCAGCCGCAATCTGACCGATCGCCAGCTAAAGCTGATCCGCGACTCCGGCGGCATGGTGGGGCTGAACTTTGCCACCTCTTTCCTGCGCCGCGATGGCAAGCAATCGGCGGAGATGGGCTGGGAGGATGTGCTGGCGCATCTGGATCACCTGTTGGGCATTCTGGGCGAGGATCATCTGGGGCTTGGGTCTGATTTCGACGGGGCCACCCTGCCCCAAGGCATCGGCGATGTGACCGGGTTGCCGGCGCTGCAAAAGGCGATGATGGATCACGGCTACGGTGAGGCCTTGATGAAGAAGCTGTGCAGTGACAATTGGTTGGCGCTGTTGGACCGGAGCTGGAAGGCCTAAGGGATCATCCCGCCTGTGGCTATTGTCACCTGATCTGCCGCCGCGCGCACCAATGCGCCGATTCGGGCCGCGTCCTCAAGCGCCATGCGAAACGACGGGCCTGACACCGACAGGCCCGCGATAGGCTCGCCGTAAGCATTGAACACCGGGGCGGCGATGCAGCGCATCCCAGTTGCGCGTTCCTGATCATCCACCGCAAAGCCGCGCTGCCGGGTCAGGTTCAGATCGGCTTGCAGCGCGTCACGGCTGGTGAGCGAGAGTGGGGTGAAGTTGAGCAACCCCTTGCGCGCAATGATCGCCGCCACCTTGTCGGGATGTGACCAGGCCAGCAACGCCTTGCCGATGCCCGAGACATGCATCGGGCCTTTGGTTCCGGGTGGAAAGAAGGCACGGATCGCCTCGTTGGTTTCGACCTGCACCAGAAACAGCACCTCATCGCCCACCTCAACGCCCAGATTGGCCGTCTCGCCGGTTTTGCGCATCAGGGCCTCCATCGGCTGACGAGCGCGCTCGATTACCTTGGTGCGACGCAAGAATGCCGAGCCGACACGAAATGCGCCGCCGCCGATATGCCAAAGCTGGCCCGGTTCTTCCAATTCAACCATGTCATGGGTTTGCAGCGTCACCAGCGCGCGGTAGACCGTAGCCACCGCCTGATTGGCCTGTTGCGACAGTTCAGTCAGCGTCAGTCCCGAATTGGTGGCCAACAATTCAAGCAGGCCCAGGGCGCGATCCAGTGCTTGAATGGTGTTCTGATCAGTCTTGTCATCGAAGGCCCTGGGGCGGCCACGCGGGCGGGGTTGGTCTGACATTGTTTTTTTATGTTCCTGGGGGCCAGTGGCCAATGAAAAAGCCTTATGGATTGATCTTGCAGCAGAATATCATATTTTTCACTGAGTGAAAAACAATTTCGAAAAAATTGCGCTGCGGCCTGAGGCCCCCTATTGTTCAAGCATACCCCAAGGGAGAGTCACCATGTCCAGCCAGAACCCCGTCTTTATCCCCGGCCCGACGAATATACCGGATTCGGTGCGCAAAGCCTGTGACATGGCCACGATTGACCATCGCTCACCCACGTTTGCCAAGCTGTTCAAGCCAGCCGTGGCAGGGGTGAAGCGCGTGTTGAAGATGAAGGATGGTGAGGTGATCATCATCCCGTCAACCGGAACCGGGGGCTGGGAAGCGGCAATTTCCAACACTCTGTCGGCGGGCGATACGGTTCTGGCCGCGCGCTTTGGCATGTTCAGCCAGCGCTGGATCGACATGTGCCAGCGCCACGGGCTGAAGGTGCAGATCATTGAAACCCCGTGGGGCCAGGGCGCGCCTTTGGCCGCGATTGAAGCGGCGCTGAAGGCCGATACCAAGGGCGAGATCAAAGCGGTTCTTGCCACGCATAATGAGACTGCGACCGGCGTGCGTTCGGACATCGGCGGCACTCGGGCGGCGATGGATGCGGCAAAACATGATGCGCTGCTGATGGTGGATGGAGTGTCCTCCATCGGCTCGATGCCGTTCGAG
>JAGPBG010000128.1 GCA_018063485.1 Cypionkella sp. | reverse complement strand
GATAATCGCGTGCGGCATAGACATGGCCGTGGCCAGGGTTCGTCGTTGTAGCTGTCATCATATCGGTGAGCAATTGCACGAAGGTGACCACTGGCACCCAGCGCAGCGCGGGCGAGACATCGGGGCCACGCGGATTTGCCATCCAGGCGGGCGCACGATAGAAACTGGCGGGTTCAAAAAAGGCAATCGCATCCGAAGGATATTGCAGATAAATCATCCGCATTGGGCCCCATGGCGCGGTTGCATCGGCTGTGGTATCGGCCTGCGTGGTGAACCGCACCAGTGATCCATCCCGGAAGCGGGGCGACCAAGCGGGCGTGCCAATGTCGCGGTCTTTGGTGAATTGCGGCCAGGAACGGCTGGCAAAAGGTGGTCCGACCCAGAATGCACCCTGCGGCGGATCACCGAGCACGTTGAAGAAATCAAGCGAGATATCCGAATTCAGCGATCCAAGGCTGAGCCCGTGCAGATAGAGCCGTGGTCGGCTGTGTTTCGGCAATTGCCGCCAATGATCATAGATGCGGGAAAACACCGCTCGGGCGGTTTCATGGCCATATTCAGGCTCGACCAACAGCGACAACCAGCTTGGCAGATAGGAATATTGTACCGAAACCGAGGCCACATCACCGCCCCACAGAAACTCCAGCGGCGCAACCGAAGCCGGATCAATCCATCCGGTACCGGTTGGAGTGGCTATCACCAACAACTTGCGGTCAAAAGCCCCAATGCGGATCAATTCGGCCAAGGCAAGGTCGGCGCGGGCGGCGGGGTCTTTGGCACTGTTCAGACCGACATAGACGCGCAAAGGCTCGATGGCTGGAGTGCCGGTGATCTTGCCAATCGTTGCCGAATCCGGAGCGGCATTGACGCGGTCGCGCCCGGCAGCGCCGAGGCTTTGCCAACTTGCCAGCGAAGCCACACTCCCGGATTTGCGCGGATCACTTGGCCGTCCCTCGTCCGCCGGTATCAAAGCATCAACCTGAGCGTAGCTTGCGTCCATGAAGCGCAGCGCGGAATGAACCAACACCCCGTTGCCGATTGACCAGAAAAGCCAGGCCACAAAGATGGTTCCGAGTGTGATTGCCACTCTTGGCGGCAACAAGACGGCCAGTCTGTTTGCCACAAGAACCGCCGCGCGGCGAAATACCCGCCCGAAAAACAGCAAAAGCGCCGCCACGACCAGCCCGGTTGCTGCGATGATCAAAGGCCGGGCAGATTCAACCGGTTCCATTCCAACCGCTTTGCGGACTGCATTTTGCCAACCGGTCGCGCTGGCAAGGCCGTAGGTGAGAATGATCGCTGCCAACGCAAAGGGAATCCAGTGCAGCCTTGGATTCTTGGCCGTGGGCAGATCCAGCCAAACCCAAAGCGCGATCAGGCCCGCGCAAATAGCGTAAACCAAAGCAAAACTGATCCCGCCCACCGCGCCCTGCAAAAGGCCACTGCGTGGGATCAGAGAGGGGCTTAGCGTCAGCGTGAACGCGGTGGCGGCCAGGATCAGCGCCAAGGGCATAAGGGGCGCGAAGATGGGACGATCAGAAAAAGGCTTTTTCACAAATAACCCCCCAGATTTCCCAGATGTTTTGGGGCAAAGAGCATAGAGCGTCAACACGGCAACTGTCCCGAGGGTTGCGTTCTTCTCTTGCCAATCAAGGTCCGTGAACAGAATGTGCATTTGCGCATTTCATGGGGCAAGTATGGAAAACTGGGACGAAATCCGCACTGCCTATCAGGTGGCGCGTCTGGGCACTGTCTCGGGCGCGGCCGAGGTTATGGGCGTGCATCATGCCACCGTGATCCGCCATATCGACAGCCTCGAAAAAGGGTTGGGAGCAAAACTGTTTCAGCGCCACGCCCGCGGCTACACGCCGACAGAGGCCGGGCGTGATCTGATGAGTATCGCGCAGAAAACCGAGGAACAGTTTGGCCAATTGGCCAGCCGCATCAAGGGGCAGGGCGAAACCGTGTCCGGCGAGTTGGTGGTAACCGCCGTTGCCGGTTTGCACCGCCTGCTGATCCCGGTGTTCGTGCGATTTCAACAGAGCCACCCGGACGTGATCATTCGCTTCCTGACCGACATGCGGGTTTTCCGTCTGGATTATGGCGAGGCACATGTTGCGATTCGGGCGGGAAGCGCGCCGCAGGAGCCCGACAATGTGGCGCAGCCATTGGCACATGTGGATTATGGGCTCTATGCCGCCAAATCCTATGTGGCCTCGCATGGGCTGCCAAAAACCGAGGCTGAATTTCCCCAACACCGCTTCATCACCAGCGATAGCGCCGATACCCGCGCACCTTTCTATCGCTGGCTGATGGCGCGTGTGCCCTTGGAGGCGCAGCATTTTCGGATCACCGACACTGCCAGCGCAAAAGCCGCTTTGCGAGCCGGTCTGGGAATCGGGTTCTTGCCAAGGGGCGAGGCCTCGGGTGATCTGATCGAAGTGATGCCGTCCTTGCCGGAATGGCGGGGGGCATTGTGGATTGTGACCCATGTTGATCTGCACCGCACCCTGAAGGTGCAGAGTTTCGTCGCAGAACTGAAGGCGGCGGCTGCAACATGGTAAACGCCAGATTGCTGTCAGAATCTCAGCGCGGCCACTTGGCGATGCTGGCGTTTTCGGCATTGGTGGCCGGGTCGTTTTCCTTGGGCTCCATGGCCGCGCCTTTTGTCGATCCGGCGGCACTGACCGTGTTGCGTTTTGCCTTGTCGGGCGCATTGGTCGGGGCTGCGGCTCTGGCCACGACAGGTATCCCCCGCAGCACTTGGCGCGCGCCATGGCGCTATCTTGTGCTGGGCGCTTTGCTGGCGGCTTATTTCGTTTTGATGTTTGAAGGTTTGAAAACCGCCAAGGCAGTGCCTGCGGCGGCGGTCTTTACGCTTACTCCCATCATGGCGGCGGGATTTGGCTGGCTGGTGCTGCGCCAGATCACCACGGCGCGGATGGCGGTTGCCTTGGCGCTGGGCGCGGTGGGCGCGCTCTGGGTGATCTTTCGCGCTGATGTTGCCGCTCTCATGCGATTCGAGATTGGCCGCGGCGAGGCAATCTATTTCATCGGCTGCGTCTCACATGCGCTGTATGCGCCGATGGTAAAGAAACTGAACCGAGGAGAATCCGCGGTGGTGTTCAGCTTTGGTGTGATGGCCGCCGGGTTCTTGCTGCTGTCGCTATGGGGTGGGAAAACGGTCTGGCAAACGGATTGGCGGGCAATGCCGCGCATCGTCTGGATCTGCCTGATTTATGTTTCGGTTGCGGCCTCGGCATTGACCTTTGTCTTGCTGCAATATGCCGCCTTGCGAATGCCAAGTGCCAAGGTCATGGCTTATACATATCTGGTGCCCGCCTGGGTGATCTTGTGGGAAATCGCGATTGGACGCAGCCCTCCGCCCGCTATGGTCATGATCGGGGTGGGACTTACCGTTACCGCTCTGGTGATGCTGCTGAAGGACGAAGAGTAGTCAGGCCTCAGGGCTTGTTTGCCCGCACCAAGCGTGTCGTGATCAGGGGGATATGGTGAACCCGGAGCGATTCGAACGCCCGACCCTCAGATTCGTAGTCTGATGCTCTATCCAGCTGAGCTACGGGTCCATCATGGCGCTGCGTTTAGCCTTGCGAGCGAGCCATTGCAAGGGGCGAAACGCAGCACGGATCATTTCGTCAAAACGGACTCTCTTGGCAGGTGGATCATGAATTCCGTGCCTTCGGCATCGGTTCGGCTCAGTTCAAGTTTGCCGCCATGGCCCCGGACGAGTTCTGCCGCGATGGCCAGACCCAAACCGGTGCCGCCTTTGCGAGCACCCCCTTGAAACGCTTCAAATAGATGCTCACGCGCTTTGGCCGGCAGGCCGGGGCCAGTATCGCCCACCCGTATCCACCATTCATGCGGCGCTTCACCGGCAGAAATCTCGATGGTTCCCGGCTGCCCTGTTGCTTCGATGGCCTGACGCGCGTTGCGGATCAGGTTCGCCAGCACCCGAAACAACTGCTCGCCATCGGCCTGTATGATCAAATCACCGGGAATGTCGATCAAGCAGGTAGCTGAGCCGTCGCCAGCCAGGCCTTCCCCTTCGGCCACGTCTTCAACCAGGGCCGAAAGGGCCACCGGGCGCAGATCGGGCGGCGGCTCTTCGGCCTTGCCGAAAGCCAGCGTTGATTCGCACAGCGACACCGCGCGACTGATCGACGCCACCAATTTTGGCGCGGCGCGTGCAACAACCGGATCAACCGAGCTGCCCAAGCGGTCGGCAAAAAGCTGAGCAGTTGTCAGGATGTTGCGCAGATCGTGGCTGATCTTCGCCACCGCTCCGCCCAGTTGTGCCAAGCGCTCCTTTTGGCGCAAAGACCCGGTCAACTGCTTTTGCATGCTTTGCATGGCCTCTTCGGCAGCGCGCAATTCGACAACCTTGGCGGTTGGCTCAATCACCCGACGTGCATCTTCGGGGGCCTCGGCATAGGATTGCATATGCTGAACCACACGGCGGATCGGCAAAACCAACAGGCGTTGCACCGCCAGAAACAGCAAGAAGGCCGTCACGATGGAAATCAGCGCCGAAAGAAACAGAATCCTCGCGCCATAATCAATCATGGCGGTGCGCAGAGGGGCCGTATCCATTGTGACCTCGATCAGCAATCCGGCTTGTTGAACCGGATAGCCAATGATGCGAATGATGCCCAGGTCAGGATCAGCCAAGGCGTAGGCGGCATCACGAATCAATCCCCACGGGCCAGTCTGACGCAGGTCATAAGTATTTGAAATCGGGGTTGGAATCGGCGAAGACAGCACCAACTGCCGCACTTCGTTGCGACGCAGGACCACATTGTAAACACCTGCATTTGCAAGAAGCTCCCGCTCCAGCTCAGGGCTGACCATATCATCCGCAGCCAGTTGTGCCAGCGAAGCGATCTGCGCTTTTTCCAGCCGCTGCATCAGATAATCGGCCCGGAACCGGGCGATGGAGGGCACAAAGATCAACACTTCGGCAAGCATGACAAAGGCGACGGTCAGCAGCAAGAACCGCCCGGAAAGGGTGTTTAGAAACCTGCCCTTGCCAACCACCACCTAGTGCTTCCCTCTTGCGTTGCAACTCAACGCGGCTGATCGACGAAGGTTCCCCCCTGGCCGGTTCACGGCACGAAGCGCTGAACCATCCTGACGAACCCCGTTAATACAGGATTATCAAATAGTTTTGGAGAAAAATAGGCCCCAGCGATGCGTTTGGAGACTTCTCCAAGGGTTGGATAAGGGGCGGTCATCGCGGCAATGGCAGACATCTTTTGTCCGGATGAAATTGCCAGCGCCCAAAGAGCGATCAACTCCCCTGCCTGAGGACCGGCAATAGAGGCACCTATCGGGCGGCCCTTTACAACCATTACCTTGATCAGCCCATCCGGTTTGCCTTCGGCTTGGGCACGGTCGTTATGCGCGAATTCACTGCGCAAGACCGTCACCGCTGCTCCGTGAACTTTGCGCGCCTCAGCCTCGGTCAGGCCGACTTGGGCCAACTCCGGTTCACAATAGGTTACCCACGGAACTGCTTTGGTGGAAAACCTTGCGGGCAAGCCCAGGAGAAGCTGCCGGATCAGGATCCCGGCATGTGCTGCCGCAACATGGGTGAATTGCAACCCGCCTGCCACATCTCCCATTGCGTAAACGCGGCGGTTGGAACTGCGAAGGGTGGCGCCGACAGTTATGCCCTTTTGGGTGTGGTCGATGCCAGCGGCGTTCAGGTTCAGCCCTTCCAACGCTACCTGACGCCCTGCCGCGACAAGCAGATGGCTGCCTGTGATCTGTGATCCGTCATCCAGCACCATTTCCACCCCTGAATCGGTTTTGCGCAGGCGCACCACGCCATGGCCTTCAAGAATGCGAACGCCCTCGCTGCGCAAAGCGGTCAAGGTGATCGCGGCGGTTTCGGGATCATCGCGGCCAAGGGCCTTGAAACCTTCGATCACGGTCACCTGGCAGCCCAGACGGCGATGGGCCTGTGCCATTTCCATTCCAATGGGTCCGCCGCCGAGGATCAGCAGGTGTTCAGGACGTTCTCGGTGATCAAAGATGGTTTGGTTGGTCAGGTAGGGGACCGTCTCAATGCCATCAATCGACGGGATTGCCGGATGAGAGCCGGTGGCAATCACAAACCGGCGGGCCCGGATAGTGGTTTCTCCCGCCATGATTTCAGCAGGGGAGATGAAATGCGCCCATTCGCGGATGACTTGCACGCCAAGACCTTCAAACCGTTGCTGGCTGTCATTCGGCGCAATGGCGGCAATCACTCTGGCCACATGATCCTTCACGGCGGCAAAATCAATTTCGGGTTCGACGGAAGCGATCCCGAAGTGCGCACCGCTGCGCATGGCTTGTGCGGCTTTGGCGGCTGCGAGCAGGGCTTTGGAGGGCACGCAGCCGGTATTCAGGCAGTCACCGCCCATCTCGCCGCCTTCGATCAAAATGACATCGGCCCCCATTTGGGCCGCACCTGCGGCAAGAGACAATCCACCCGGCCCGGCCCCGATGATGCAAAGGTCTGTTTTGAGGCGTGTCATGTCACGAGCCCTTATTGCGGATGGATTTGAGCAGAATGGGAAGGCAGGCCAGCGCAGCCAGACCCAAAAGCGGCAACAAGACCGGGGCCGAGAAGATCACCCCAAGATCCGGTGTTTCGCCCTGGGCTAAAATATCTCCAAGACCGGCGCCGATAGAGG
>JAGPBG010000126.1 GCA_018063485.1 Cypionkella sp. | reverse complement strand
GTGATGGATGCGGCCAAGGGGCGGCCGTTGGCCTTTCGCGCGCTGGATATCGGGTCCGACAAGGTGCTGACCTATATGAAGCCGCAAGACGAGCCGAACCCCGCGATGGGCTGGCGCGCGATCCGGGTGGGGCTGGACAAGCCCGGTGTTTTGCGGATGCAGTTGCAGGCGCTGATAAGGGCGGCCAAGGGGCGGCCGCTGTCGGTGATGTTTCCGTTCATTTCGGAATTCACTGAATTCACCGAAGCCCGCAGCCATATGATGCGCGAATTGCACCGCGAGAAAAGTCTGGGCCATGACGTGCCCACCGATATCGAGATCGGCGCGATGCTGGAGACCCCTAGCCTTGCCTATGCACCAAAGGCGTTTTTCGATCTGGTCGATTACATCTCGATCGGCGGGAATGATCTGAAACAGTTTTTCTTTGCCGCCGATCGCGAGAATGAGCGGGTGCGCAAGCGTTACGATTCGCTGAACCTGTCATTTCTGACGTTTCTGGAACATGTGGTCGGGCGCTGTGCGGCATCAGACACCCGGCTTTCGTATTGCGGCGAAGACGCGGGCCGCCCGGTTGAGGCGCTGGCACTGGCTGCCATTGGCGTGAGGGTGCTGTCGATGCGTCCTGCCTCCATCGGCCCGGTCAAGGCGCTGTTGCGGCGGGTGGATCTGGCCGGCGCGCGCGCAGTGATCGAAAAGGCCAAGGCAGACGGGGCGGTCACGGCGCGCCCGGCCTTGATGGAATGGCTTGCGGGGCAAAGCACCTAGAGCGCTTTGGTGATCCGGGGGGCTGCGGTGGCGTTCGCAAAGGACGCCAGCACGTTCTCTGCCCCATAGGCCACCGAAAGCCGCATAAGCGCGAAGCGGATGCGGGCCAGATCGCGAAAATAGCGCAGGTATGCGGCGTTGATCGCAGCGCCCGATACCGCCCCCAGCACCGGCACCGCCTGCGCCGCAAGTTTTTGCCCCAAAGTGGCGGCAAGGCGGGGCGCGACAGTGGAGATCAACTTTTGCAGGGCCGGACCAGTCATGGTGAGCCTTGCGGACACGAAAGCCGAGTTCACGCCATCGTCGTCCGACAGCGGACCACCCGAGGCAAAAACGTCAAGGCAGGCAGCGCGGATCGCGGGTAATTCGGGATCAAAGCCCGCCACAACTGCTTCCCGCCGGATTGCGCGCAGGATCAGCGTGATCGTAACGGGGAGTTCGGCCAGCGAAGTTGCAATCCCCCCCGCCCCGCCTGCCGCACCACTGGCCATGGCCGCCACGAGATCGCCCCGCGGCCCCATGTCAGGTGCGCGCGCAATTTGACCGGCAGCGGCATGCGCTGCATTCAGCGCCTGAGCGGTCACGCTTTCGATCTGGTTGCGCAGGGTTTCAGGAAGTCTTGCCATCTGTCTTTCCAATCCGCCGCCAAGACGGTTCAGAATGGCCATGACCGGTCCGTTCACACGGGCATAATCGCGCGCAATGGCTGCGATTTCGGTATCAAGAGGCACGAGTGGCAGAGCGGGAAGGGTGTTCATTCAAACAATGTGGGCTGGGTTCCGCCGCTACACAAGACAGGGTTTGTGAAAATTGCCTATTCAGGAATGCCTGACCCAGTTGCCTTGGTAACCAAACCCTGCACCCTGTCCCAAGCCCCTGCCTTCAAGGCCAGACCCAAAACACGCTCGGGGTTGGTGGGCGGCGGCATTTGCACTGCACCAAGTTTGAAGAACCCAAAGCGGCTGTAATAGGGCGCATCACCGACCAGAAGCACGCGCTCCCAGCCAAGGCGGCGGGCTTGGGCGAGGCTTTCGTTGATCAAGAGGCCACCAAGCCCCTCGCCCTGCCGGGTGGGGTGCACGGCAATGGGGCCAAGCAGCAGGATATCTTCGCCGCCCACTTCGGCAGGCCAGTAGCGGATTGCAGCGGCCAGAGTGTTGTCCTCATCGCGAAGCGTCAGGCACAGAGCCGCCACCGTGGGCACACCGTCGCGCAAGCGGTATGAGGACAGCGCAGTGCGACCGGGTGCAAAGCACAGATCGTAAAGCGCCTCGACCTCCCACCAGTCGGCCTCGGTTTCCTCTGCCAGCTTGTACATCCGCACCCATGTCCCGGAATCATCTGGAAACGCGGGTAACATGGCGCTAGGTCAGGATCAAACCGCAAAGGAGCCGTGATGTACTATCGTCCCGAAGATGGCCACGGACTACCGCACAGCCCGTTTTACGCCGTGGTCTCACCGCGCCCGATTGGTTGGATTTCGACGCGCGGGCAGCAGGGCGACAATCTTGCGCCCTATTCATTTTTCAACGCCGTGGCCGCGGACCCGCCGCAGTTGGTTTTTGCGGGCGGGATGAAGGATTCTGTGGCCAATGCACAGGCAAGCGGCGTGTTCGCGGTGAATATCGTGGAAGAGGCGATGCTGGCTGCGATGAATGCAAGCTCTGCCACCTTGCCGCGAGGGGCCGATGAATTTGCCGTGGCGGGGGTGGCCAAAGCCGAGTGTGAAACGATCAACTGCCCGCGTGTGGCGCACGCACCCGCGACGCTGGAATGTAGGGTGATGCAGGTTATCCCACTGAAAGGGCGTGATAACTTTCTGGTGACGGGGGAGGTGACGGCGATACATCTGCGCGATGATTGCATCGTGGACGGGATGTTCGATGTAACCCGCTTTCGCCCTGCCGCGCGACTGGGCTACAAGGATTATGCTCTGGTGGAACGGGTGTTTTCGATGGAGCGTCCGCGCTAAGGTGGCCGGAATGGAAGGGGTGAAAATGCAAACCATGATTGGCGTTATCGGCGGCTCGGGGGTTTACCAGATCGAGGGCCTTGAGGGCGCGTCCTGGGTCAAGGTGAAAACACCCTGGGGTGCGCCTTCGGATGAGATCTTGGTCGGAAGGCTGGCAGGCGTGCCGATGGCGTTTTTGCCAAGGCATGGGCGCGGGCATGTGCATTCGCCTTCATCGGTGAATTACCGCGCCAATATTGATGCGCTGAAGCGGTTGGGCTGCACCGATCTGGTGGCTTTGTCGGCCGTGGGATCACTGCGCGCCGATTTTGTGCCGGGCGATTTTGTGGTGGTAGATCAGTATGTGGTGGTAGATCAGTATATTGACCGGACCTTTCAGCGGGAGAAATCATTCTTTGGCAGCGGATGTGTGGCGCATGTAGGGCTGGCACATCCGACCTGCCCCAGGTTGAGCAAGGCAGCCGCAAAGGCTGGACGCGCGGCGGGGGCACGGGTGCATGAGGGGGCGAGCTATCTGGTGATGGAGGGGCCGCAGTTTTCGACGCTCGCCGAGAGCCGTCTGTATCGGTCTTGGGGGGCTGATGTGATCGGGATGACCGGGATGCCGGAGGCGAAACTCGCGCGCGAGGCCGAGCTTTGTTATGCAAGCGTGGCGATGGTCACCGATTTTGATTGCTGGCACGAGGATCACGGCGCGGTGGATGTGGCGCAGGTGGTTGCCACGATGGGCGCAAACGCAGGCCACGCGCGGGCGTTGGTGGCAGAGTTGCCGGGGCTGTTGGGACCGACGCGCGCGCGCTGCCCGCATGGCTGTGACCGGGCGCTGGAGACTGCAATCATGACGGCAAAAGACAGGCGTGACCCCGAGGTTCTTGCGAAGCTCGACGTTGTGGCGCGCAGGGTATTGGGTTGAAAGGAAATTTTTGTGGCGAAGACCGTCAGGGACTATATCCGTACCATCGTCGATTTCCCGCATGAGGGGATCTTGTTTCGCGATGTAACCACGCTTTTCGCCGATCCGCGCGGGTTTCGGATGTGTGTGGATCAGTTGCTTGCCCCCTATGCGGGGATGCGGATTGACAAGGTGGTAGGGCTGGAGGCGCGGGGGTTTATCCTTGGCGGCGCGGTGGCACATCAGCTCTCGACCGGCTTTGTGCCGATCCGCAAAAAGGGCAAGCTGCCGGGGCAGACCATCAGCCAAGCCTATACGCTGGAATATGGCGAGGCTGTGGTTGAAGTGCATGAGGATGCGATGGCACCGGGAGAAAAGGTGCTGTTGGTCGATGATCTTCTGGCCACCGGCGGCACTGCCGAAGCCGGGATCAAGCTGATCGAACGCCTTGGCGCGCAGGTGATCGGCTGCGCTTTTGTGGTCGATCTGCCCGATCTGGGCGGGCGCAAAAAGCTGGAAGCGATGGGGATGGAGGTTCACGCGCTTTGTGCCTTTGAGGGGCTGTAGCGGTTAACCATTCTGAAACAGAATCACTCTAAGCCTGTGCTGGTCAGGTTCACCCGCCTGACGTCACGCTGCTTGCAACACGTGACCCACACTGCCCCGAGCGCCCTGTCGGTTCACTCCGGCAGGGCGTCTTGCGCTACGCGCGCAGCACCGCGCCGGGATTCATGATACCCTGGGGATCAAGGGCAGCTTTGATCGCACGCATGGCGGCCAGTTTCGCCGGATCACCGTAGCGTTCCAGATCGCCGGATTTCAAGCGCCCGACCCCATGTTCGGCAGAAAAAGAGCCGCCACGCGCCACCACCATTTCATGCACCAGATCTTGCACAGCATTGGCAAGGTTGGAAAATTCAGCGCGATTGCGGCCTTTGGGCGGAAACACGTTGTAATGCAGATTGCCGTCGCCCAGATGTCCAAAGCAGTTGATCCGCAAATCGCCCAGGCGCGCCAAAGCAGCCGGGGCTTTGGCTATAAAATCGGCGATTTCGCTCAAAGGCAGAGAAATATCATGGCTTGAGATCGAACCGATGCGCTTGTTCGCCTCGGGAATCGATTCGCGCAGGTTCCACAGGGCGGCGCGTTGGGATTGGGAGGAGGCGACGACGCCATCACTGAGCAGGTCATCGGCAAGACCCAGTTCGAACAGCGCCGTCAGGTGATCATTCGCGGCACCGAAATCTGCCGGAAGGCCGATTTCGGTTAACACGAACCAGTCTGAATTGCTGGCGAGCGGGCTTTTCACTTCGGGCATCGTCTCGGCCAGAAAATCGAAACCTTGACGGTGGATCAGCTCGAACGCCTGCACCATGCCGGAAAACCGGGTTTCGGCCAGCGCCAGCAGATCGAGGGCAGCACAAGGGCTGGTGACGGCGAATAGCGCGGTTCCCACATCGGCAGGTTGCGGGAAAAGCCGCAGGCTGGCGGCGGTGATCACGCCCAAAGAGCCTTCGGAGCCGATCAGTAGGTGGCGCAGATCATAGCCGGTATTGTCTTTGCGCAGACGCTTCAAGCCGTTGAAAATACTGCCATCTGCCAGAACCGCCTCAACCCCCAGACACAGATCGCGGGCGCTGCCATAGCGCAGCACGTTCAGACCGCCCGCATTGGTGGCCAGATTTCCACCAATCCGGCACGAGCCTTCGGAAGCCAGAGACAGCGGGAAAATCCGATCCAGTTTTTCAGCATGGACATGAATATCGCCAAGAATCATCCCGGCCTCGACCACCAGCACATTCTCGGCAGGGTATGCACCACGCAGGCCGGTCATCCTTTCCAGCGACAGGATCAGCGGCGTCGGCCCATCGGTCATCACCTGCCCGCCCACCAACCCGGTGCCGCCGCCCCATGGCACCACGCCGACGCGGGCGGCGGCACAGGCTGTGATGATGGTTGCCACTTCGGCGGTGGAACGCGGCAGCGCAAGCGGTCCCGGTTGCCCGCGCCATTTGCCGCGCGGCTCTTCCAGATGGGTGGCATCGGCGGGGCGTATGGCGTCTGCTGGCAGCAGGGTGGCCAGCGCGGCGATGAATTCAGGCAAGGCGGGGTTCAACATGGCGTTCTCCAACGCCCCTCCTTACCCTTGCCCAGCCCCCTTCGCTAGGTCGTAATTGCCTGGGCCATGGCCGCAATGGAGAGAGCCGAACGCTGATTGCGCGCGGTCATCGGCACTGTAACCTTGGCCGCGAGTTTCGCAGCCATCGCCGAGCGGCCGATTCCGTCGGGGGTACAAAGATAGATCGCGGCATCGGTCTGGGCGATTTCCTCGCCGGGTTTGGCCAGCGCGCGAAGCGCTGCAAGGTCAAGCCCTTTGGCGGGTTCGGCAAGGAAATGGATATGCACCGCCGCGCCATCAAGCCCGGCCTTGGTGGCAAAGGGATTGGCGGCAAGAATCTTGAGATACTGCGGCAGATCATAAAGAAACATCGCCGGCGCAAAGCCGAAGCGCGGGCGCATGGCATCGCCAATCAGCGCCGTCACATCGCCAAGGCCCGGATCAATAAAGGCCGCATTGCCGCTCTGGACATGGGTTTCTACCGATTTCAGGCCCAATTCGTCCAACATGATCCGAAATTCAGGCATACCCAGACGGTTCGCACCGCCCACATTGACGCCGCGCAGCAACAGGATTTTGACTTTGTTCACAGATTCATCCCAAGAGCACCCCCGGAGGCGCCGCTATGGGGGTTAGCCCACATCCGTGCGTCCGCGCCGATCACCCCGAAGATTAGCGTATAGCACATGATTGCGCCAGCGCCCGTTGATTTGCAGATAAGATTGCGCAACGCCTTCGTATTTGAAGCCCGATTTTTCCAACACCCCGCGCGAGGCAACATTTTCAGGCAGGCAGGCGCTTTCGATGCGTGAGAGATCAAGCGTGTTGAAGGCATGATGCACCACCGCCAGCACCGCCTCACGCATATAACCGCGCCGCGCAAAAGGCTGGCCGATCCAGTAACCGATGGTTCCCGCCTGTACCGGGCCGCGGCGGATGTGATCAAGGGTGACCGCACCCAATAGCAC
>JAGPBG010000127.1 GCA_018063485.1 Cypionkella sp. | reverse complement strand
GATTGGGACGGCATGAAAGACACCGTGACGCCCGATGTTGGCCTGCGCATTCCCACCCGCAGCTTGCCACCTGGCCATCTGGTGCCCGAGGCCCTGCGCTATCAGGGCGGCATTGACAGTTATGTACAATACTGCGCCACCACTTCGGCCTTGGTCGAGATTGACATGGAAGCCCTGACCAAAGCCATCGCAACCCTTGCCAAAGACCCCGATCTGCGGCGCAATATGGGCCGTGCCGGGCAGAAACGCGCGCGGGAACTGTATGATTGGTCGGTGATCATCCCTCGGATGCAGGATCTATGGCTCGAACAGGACGCAATGCGCGCCTATGGAATGCCACAGGCCCGCCGGTACAATGGCGCATCCTTGCCCATCGCGCCCTCGCCCACCGCCCTGTTCGCAAATTATCCCAGCGCGCAAACCCGCTTCGAAGGCGAAACCCTGTTCATTTCCGATCAGACGCCCGATCTGGCAACCGTCCTGAGCACCCGCGATTATCCCGCTTTGCGCCGCATGTTCGCCGATGCCAAACAGATTGCCGCAGTTTTGACAGTGGCCCAGACATCCGGCCCTATCGGCACCACCGTGCCAGCGCTGATCACCGCCACCGCCCTGTCGCGTTCAACCGTCGAGCGCGTGCTGATCTGGTTGCTGAAATACGGCTTCCTGCGCCGCTGATACGAAAGCGGCCCGACATCCAATGTCGGGCCGCACGTTGATCCAATGGATCAATCAGGGATTACTGGGCAACGTAGTCGTATTTGCCAGCTTTCCATTCATACATGATATAACCGGGCAACGTGACGTCACCCACATCATTGAACTTCAGATCGCCAAGAACGGTCTTGAAATCGCCTTCGTTCAGCTTGGCCACAACCGGGTCAAAATCAGTGCTGCCGGCAGCGGTGACTGCGTCAGTATAGATCTGGATCGCGGCATAGGTGTAAAGCGCATAGCCCTCGGCGGTTTTGCCAGCGGCCAGCAACGCGTCAACGACCGGCTTTGCATCGGGGTTGCGGCGCGGATCGGGCGAGAAAGTCATCAGCGTGCCTTCGCCAGCATCGCCAGTGATTGCCCAATACTCATCGGTCACCAGAGCGTCACCCGACATCAGGATCGTGGTCATCCCCTGCTCTTTCATCTGGCGCTTCATCAGACCGGCTTCGGTGTGATAGCCGCCGACATAAAGCACGTCGATGCCCTCTTGCTTGGCCTTCGAGACCAGAGCGGTATAGTCCTTTTCACCAGCGGTGTAGGATTCAACCAGCGCAGGCTTGCCGCCCAGTTTTTCGTATTTCGCCTGGGTGGCATCGGCCAGACCCTTGCCATAGGCGGTCTTGTCGTTGACGAAACCGATCTTCTTGTCGCCGAAATGGTCCATCAGATACTGACCTGCCACTTCGCCTTGCTGATCGTCACGGCCGCAAACGCGGAAAATGCCGGGGCCGGGGCGCTCATCAGTATAGGTCGGGTTGGTCGAAGCCGGTGAAATCTCGATGATCCCCTCATCGGCATAAACGGCCGAAGCCGGGATCGAGGAACCCGAGCAGAAGTGACCGGCCACGAATTTCACGCCAGAACCGGCGAATTGGTTGGCAACGGCAACGGCCTGCTTGGGATCGCAAGCGTCATCGCCAACGACCAGCTTCAGCATCTCGCCATTCACGCCGCCTTTGGCGTTGATGTCTGCCACAGCCTGCTCGGCACCGGCTTTCATCTGCTCGCCGAACGAGGCGTATTGGCCTGTCATCGGGCCAGCGACAGCGATGGAGATATCGGCAGCTGCGGGTGCAGCGGCGAACAAGCCCATGGCTGCGGTGGTCATTAGAATTTTCTTCATGTCGACTCCCTTGGTACACCTGTGATTTGAATTGCCGGTCCGTGGTGCCTGCGGTCCCGGCTAAATCCGGGTGGCGGGCAATTGCTCCACCTCCCTTCAAACGATTCCCATACTGACGCCGAAAGATGCGGCGTCAAGTCCAGAGCCTTTCCCTTAGCGCGACTTGGCGCGCCATCCGATCAGCCCCGCCGCGCCGACCTCAAAGCCATATTGCGCCACCATTTGCTGCGCCCGCGTCATACGGTAGCCCAACCAGGCAATTGCCAGAATGACGACCAGATCAACCAGATAGTAATGCAGTGACAGCAAGGTGCCATTGAACAGCGCATAGTGGATAAAACGGCAGGCCGCAGCCAGCAACAGCATATAGGCCGCAAGTTTCCAGATCGGATCCCAGGACCGCGCCATTGCCCGCCCACTCATGAAGGCAGACCCACCAGCCAGTGCCACGGTCACAAGCAGAAAGGCACCAAAGGTTTCTTCCGAAATCAGTGACAGAACGTTCATGTTTTCATCCCCTTCAATGCGAGCCACCTTCCAGATAGGCCGCTCGCACATCCTCGCGGCCCAGCAATTCGGCCCCGGTTCCGGCCATGGTGATCTTGCCGTTCACCATCACATAGCCGCGATGCGCCAGTTTCAAGGCGTGGAAAGCATTCTGTTCCACCAGAAACACCGTCAAGCCTTCGTTGCGATTCAACTCCTTGATCGCCTCGAAAATCTGCTTCACGATCAAAGGCGCAAGGCCCAGGGACGGCTCGTCCAGCAGCAACAGCTTCGGGCGGCTCATCAGGGCGCGGGCAATCGCCAGCATCTGCTGCTCGCCCCCAGACAGTGTGCCACCGCGTTGGGCGCGGCGTTCCTTCAGCCGAGGGAACAAGTCAAACATCTTGCGCAGATCGTCCTCGAAGAACTCGGGTGCCACCAGCGAGGCCCCCATTTGCAGATTCTCCATCACCGTCATCGCCGGGAAAATCCTCCGCCCTTCGGGTGACTGGGCAATTCCCATCCGCATGATCTCATGCGTCGGGCGCGAGGTGATGTCTTGCCCGTCATAAATGATCTGCCCTTGCCGCGGATGCGGGCTGCCGCAGATGGTCATCATCAGCGTCGACTTCCCGGCGCCATTGGCACCGATCATCGTCACGATCTCGCCGCGATTCACGTCAATATCAACGCCACGCAGGGCGACGATCTTGCCGTAATAGGTGTGGATGTCGCGGGCCGTCAGCAATGAATCGCTCATTTCATGGCCTCCTTCCTGGCCTTGATCGCCTCAAGGTCGGCCTTCACTTCCGGCACATCCAGATCCGCTTCATCATCAACCCCAAGATAGGCCGCAATCACCTTCGGATCGGCTTTCACCGCCGCTGGCGCGCCGTCCGATATCTTGACCCCATAATCCAGAACCACCACGTGATCCGAAATTTCCATGACCACGCCCATATCATGCTCGATCAGCAAGATTGAGGTGTCCTGGGTGTCGCGTATCCAACGCAGCAATGCATTCAGATCGGCCGACTCCCTTGGGTTCAACCCCGCAGCCGGCTCGTCCAGACACAGAACCTTTGGCCCGGTGCACATGGCGCGCGCAATCTCAAGGCGGCGCTGATCGCCGTAAGGCAGATCGCCCGCAGGGTCATCGGCCCGGTCGATCAATCCGATCTTTTCCAGCCAATAAGCTGCCTTTTCTATCGACGCCTTTTCAGCCTTGCGAAAGGAGGGCAGGCCAAAAATCCCCGCCAGCGAAAAACCCGAGGCCCGCATCAGCGGCGCATGTTGTGCCACCAACAGGTTTTCGAGCAGCGTCATGCCGCTGAACAACCGGATATTCTGGAAGGTCCGTGCCACCTTGGCGGTTTGACTGATTTCGTGGTCGGGCATCCGCTCCAGCAGATAGACCCCCCCCGCCGCCGACTGCTTCCACTTCATGCCGGCCTGCGTCGCTTCTCCAACCGCTTCGGATTGCGCCCCAATGCCATGACGCATCACAATCCGTCCCTCGGTCGGTTTGTAAAAACCCGTCACACAGTTGAAAACCGTGGTTTTGCCCGCACCATTCGGCCCGATCAGCGCGGTAATATCGCCGCGCCCAACTTCGAAGGATAGATCGTTGATGGCAACGATGCCGCCAAAGCGCATCGTCAGATGTTCCACTGTCAGCACAGGATCGCTTTTCCAGCGGGCAGTGTTCATTGCTTCAGCCATGCTCAATGCCCCTCGCCTTGCGAGACCATGTCAGAGCTGATCCGCTTCTTTTCCTTCAAGGTCGCTGAGGGTTCGCGCGTCGACACCAACCCACGCGGTTTCCAAACCATGATCACCACCATGGCCAAGCCAAAGATCAACATGCGGTATTGCGACGGATCGAAATCGGCACCAAAAATCGACTTGGTGAATTCAAGATTGCGCAACATCTCGATGCCACCAATCATGACCACTGAAGCCACCACAATCCCGATCTGCGAACCAAGACCACCCAGAACCACAATCGCAAGAATGATCGCCGATTCAAGGAATGAGAAACTCTCAGGTGAGACGAAACCCTGCCGTGTGGCAAAGAACGATCCGGCAAAACCCGCAAACATTGCGCCGGTCGCAAAGGCGCTCAGCTTGGTGTTGCGGGTATTGATGCCCAGGGACCGGCAAGCAATCTCATCTTCACGCAGCGCCTCCCAGGCCCGGCCAATCGGCAACCGACGCATCCGCATGGTCACAAAATTCGTCAACAACGCCAGGCCCAGGATGATGTAATAGAGAAAGATGAACCGCTGGATCGGATTATATTCAATTCCGAACACATCGCCAAAGGTGCCAGGGCCGCGTCCAATCTCCAACCCAAAGAACGTCGGCTTCGGAATTCCGGAAATCCCGTTCGGCCCATTGGTGAAATCATACCAGTTCAGCAAGACCACACGGATGATTTCCCCAAATGCCAGCGTCACGATGGCCAGATAATCGCCCCGCAACCGCAGCACCGGAAAACCCAGAGTGATCCCCCAAGCCGCCGCCAACAGCCCCGCCAAAGGCAGTGCCGTCCAGAAACCAAAGCCAAAGTAATGCGCCAAAAGCGCAAAGGAATAGGCCCCCACCGCGTAAAACGCGACATAGCCAAGGTCAAGCAACCCTGCCAGACCCACAACGATGTTCAGCCCCCAGCCCAGCATGATATAGGTCATGATCAGGATCGACAGGTCGATATATTGCCGCGCCTGCCCAGGAATGACCGTGGTGAAAACGAAAGGCAGCACCAGCGCAAGCGCCAGAAGCCCCCATTTCACCATGGCCCCGCTGGAACGAGCTTCCTGCGCCACAGCCGTGGCACTGCGCTTGGCCTTGCCACCGGTGGCATCCCTGCGGCTGAACACAAACAGAGTCATCGCCAGACGCACACCAAACACCACCGCGATCGAAATCAGCCATGCCGCCCAGCGCGTTGTGAACACCAAGCCACCCGGCGCAATATCCGTGCGGATGCCGATGAAGAAAAAGCCCAGCAGACCAGCCAACCCGGCGGCTATCGCCGCATCCATCAGCGCGCTCTGCATCGGGCTGCGTTTCTTTGAAAAATCCACGTTGGCCCCCATCAGACTTTCTCAACTTCCGGTTTACCCAACAACCCCGACGGCATGAAGATCAGCACGATCACCAGAATGCTGAAGGCAGCCACGTCCTTGTATTCGACGCTGAAATAAGCCGACCAGAACACCTCGATCAACCCGATCAACAACCCGCCCAGCATGGCCCCCGGAAGCGATCCGATCCCGCCCAACACGGCTGCGGTAAAGGCCTTCACCCCGGCCACAAAGCCGATGTAGAAATCAATAACACCGTAAAGCAGCAAGAACATGAACCCCGCCACCGCCGCAAGTGCCGCCCCCATCAGGAAGGTCAGCGAAATGGTGCGGTCGACGTTCACGCCCAACAGCGAGGCCATCTTGCTGTCTTGCTCACAGGCGCGCTGCGAGCGGCCCAAGGCTGTGCGATTGATCAGCAATGTAAAGCCGATCATCAGCAGCACCGTTGTCACGATGATGATCATCTGCATGTAGGAAAGCTGTGCGTTGATGGTGCCATTCTCGCTTGACCCCGACATCAGGGTGATCCCGCCCTGAATTTGCGGTGCCAAGGGCTTCACCCTCGCGCCTTGAGTTACCTGGACGAAGTTCTGCAACACGATCGACATGCCGATGGCCGTGATCAGCGGTGCCAGCCGGAACGATCCGCGCAAGGGCCGATAGGCCACCCGCTCCACCACCCAGCCCCAGGCCGATGTGGCGGCCATCCCCACCACCAGAACGATCAGCAACACCAGCGGCAGAAACGTCAGCCCCAAAACCGCCGTCAGCCACAAGAACACTGTAAGCGAGATGAACGAGCCGATCATGAAAATATCGCCATGGGCGAAGTTGATCATGCCGATAATGCCGTAAACCATCGTATAGCCGATGGCGATCAATCCATAAATTGACCCAAGCGTCAGCCCATTGATGAGCTGCTGCACAAAATATTCCAAGATATGTCTCCCCGTTTCCCGATGCGTCTTACCGCGCATAGCTGGATTCTTACGCCGACTCTTAAAGCGCGTGTCGAAAATTGCAACGGTTAAGGGCTAATTCACCGAATGAAGGATGGGGAAATCTAACCACTTGGCCCGGCTCGGGTTTTGCCGCCCCTGCCGGGCAGGCGCGCGTCCTTGGCCTTCCACACGCCCCACGCCAAGATGCAAAGCCAGCCGCGCCGGAACCGGTGGGGGTGAAGGACGGCGGGCCGGCCCGCAAAAACGCTCCAGTGGAGCGTTTTTAGTCCTGAACGCCCGCGCAAACCTGCGCGGGCCGGGCCTTGATGAAGCACCCCTCTTGCATCCCTTGCCCCC
>JAGPBG010000125.1 GCA_018063485.1 Cypionkella sp. | reverse complement strand
ACAGCAGGGTAATCGGCCGTTTGCCGGGGGGCAATGCTGCCAAATCGTCGCCATTCCAAAACACGCACCCGCGCACCGGCGCAAGAAATCCGGCAATCGTCATCAGCAGCGTGGATTTTCCTCCACCAGACGGGCCAATCACCGCCACCATCTCGGACTTGGCGACAGACCAATCAGCAGAAAGCGAAAAATCGTCCTGCCGAATCTCGACCTGATCAAGCGTTAGCAATTCGACCTCCGATTCGGTCCAGACTCCAGAACAGAGCAAAACTGATCCCCACCAGAAGCAGGGCCGCCCCTGCCGCAGCTTGCATCTTGTAGGCCCCCATGAGCTGCTGCACCATCAGCGGCAAAGTCACGCTTCGTTCACCCGCAAACAGCGCAATCACCCCCAGATCGCCCATTGACAAGGCCGCCGCCAACCCGGCTCCAAACCCCAAAGGGCGGGCCAAACGCGGCAAGGTGACAAGGCGCAGCCGGGTCAAGGCCGGCAAGCCAAGCGACAGGCAAAGCCGATCATAATCCGTATGCAGCGCCCGCGCTTCGGGCAGAAGCAGCCGAAAGACAAATGGCACGACCATGGTCGCATTCACCATCATGGTGATCGGCAAGGCCAATCGCTCGGCAAGGAAATAGGGTTGAACCAAAAGAAACAGACCGGTGCCCATCACCAGGCTCGACGCGGCCAATGGCAACATGGCCGCAAATTCCAGCAGGCTGTTCTTCCTTTTCGCAACGGCGAGCGCCAGAGTCACCGCAATTGTACAACCAAGCAGCGTTGACCCTGCCGCAACCAGCACTGAGCGCGCGGCCGCCCTCCACACCCCGTCAGGCAAAGCCACCAACCCCGGCGCGCCTTGCAAGATCACGGCCAGAAGTGGCGGAAAGATCAGCGCAATCGCCAAGCCAATCGCAATGACATCCAGCGCCCGTCTGATCCCGAAAGGAGCCGGAATCTGATGTCTGCCATCAAGCCCGGCACCAAAAGCCGCCGGCAGGGTGGATCCTGCGATGATAAGGGTCACAACGGCGCAAAGACCAAACTGCACCGCTGCCAGTAGTGCCGCACGGCCAAGATCGAAATCAAAACGCAGCGATTGGTAAATGGCCAATTCCAGAGTGCTTGCCTTTGGGCCTCCGCCAAGAGTCAGTGCCACTGCAAAGCTGGTCAGACACAGCAGGAACACAACGGCAAATACCCCCGGCAGCACCGAACGCAGCATCGGTGCCTCCAAATGGCGAAACTGGGTGGAAGGCGGCAGATCCAGGGCCACTGCCAATCGAAACCGCTCCGCCGGGATGCCCTGCCAACCAACCAGCAACATTCTGACCGCAAGCGGCAGATTGAGAAATACATGCGCCAACACAACGCCATGAAATCCATAAATTGACAATTGCGGCAGGTTCAGTGCCGCAAGCACGGCATTGACCGGTCCGTTACGCCCTAGAACGGCCAACAGGCCCAACACCGCCACAACCACCGGCAAAATGAACGGCGCAGCCATGACGCGGATCAAAACCGTCCGACTCCAAAAGCGGCGGCGAAACAGCGCGCGGGCGACCGGAATGGCAAGAATGCCCGAGATCAAGGCGGAAAGCGCCGCCTGCACCACGGTAAAACGCAGCGCCGCCCAATCGGCAGGGTTGAACGCCCAAACCGTGGCGCGCGCCGCAACCATTGCGGCGCTGCCCAACGTCAGCGCCGCAATCAACAGCGCCAACGCCCACACGATCAGCGAGACAGCGCGGTTTGCCATTCGACAATCGCCGCAGCACGCAATTCAAAAGCCTTTTGTGCTGAAAACAGCAGTGTTTTTTGGGGCGTTGTCATCGCATTGAAACCCTCCGGCAGAGCAACTGCCGGATTTGCCGGGTACATCCAATTGGTGGTCGGGATCATGGATTGCGCCTCTGCCCCGGTGAGATAAGCCAGAAAATCAGCCGCCAGTTTCGGCTGTTTCGATGAAGCCAACTGCCCAGCCACCTCGATTTGCAGATAGTGGCCTTCCGTGAAGTCCGCCGCCGCTTTGCTGTCATCTTGCTCGGCGATCAGATGATAGGCCGGAGAAGTCGTATAAGACAAAACCAGATCCGACTCGCCTTGCAGGAACAGGCCATAGGCCTCGGACCAACCGGGCGTCACTGTCACGATGTTATCGGCCAGATCGGTCCAGATTTGTGCGGCCCCCTCGCCATAGGCCGCTTTCACCCACATCAGCAGCCCCAGACCCGGAGTCGACGATCTGGGATCCTCGATGATGATCTTCAGATCGGACGCCGCCAGTTCTTGCAGGCTTTTCGGCGGGTTTGCCAGTTTGGCCTTGTCATAGACAAAAGCGAACCAGCCCCAATCGAACGGCACGAACAACGGATCGGCATAGGGCACCGGCAGTGCATTGGGCAGCGATACCACCGGGGCGAAAAGCCCGGTCGCACTGGCGTCGGCGGTCAGGTTCGTATCCAGCCCCACCACCACATCGGCTGACGATTTCGAGCCCTCCAACTTCAGCCGCGCCAGAATCGCTGCGCCATCCCCGGCGGTCAGATATTTCACCTCACAGCCGCAGGTCTTTTCGAACCCGACCTTGATCGCGGGCCCCGGCCCCCATTCGGTGGCAAAGCTGTCAAAGGTCAGCACTGTTAAAACGGGCACGTCAGCCCCTGCCATCGTGGCAAGGGAAACAAGGCCCGCAGCAAGGAGTTTGGTTTTCATGGCTCTCTCCATTGTGCGACGGTTGGTCGGGGATGGATCGCGCCATACACCTTCCCTCCGCCGGTATGATCCGGTTCAGGTTCGACGGGTCCGCTTTCGCATCTCAGCCCTAAGGCACCCCGAGGTGTCACCAAGGATAGGGCAAAGAACGGCGACCGCAAGAGGCGAAAACAGGAAATAGGCAAGGCGCATCTAACGGGGTTTAATGTGGGCAAGGCATGGCTTATGGGTGAACCAATCTGGGAGATCGCCATGAGCCTGAACACATTCGGTCATCTGTTTCGCGTCACGACATGGGGTGAAAGCCATGGCCCGGCGATTGGCTGCACGGTGGATGGCTGTCCACCGGGGGTGTCCCTAAGCGAAACCGATTTGCAACCATGGCTGGATCGGCGCAAACCGGGCACCTCGAAATTCACCACCCAGCGCCAAGAAGCCGACACGGTGCGCATCCTTTCCGGTGTATTTGAGGGCAAAACGACTGGCACACCGATTCAGTTGATGATCGAGAACACCGATCAGCGGTCAAAAGATTACAGCAATATCGCGGAGGCCTTCCGACCGGGTCATGCCGATATCACCTACCATCTGAAATACGGAATCAGGGATTTTCGCGGCGGTGGCCGCAGTTCAGCCCGCGAAACGGCGGCGCGTGTGGCAGCGGGGGGCGTGGCGCGGGCGGTGTTATCGCATCTGCTGCCAGAGCTGCGGATTTTGGGCTATTTGGTGCAGATGGGGCCGCATCGGATTGACCGTGCGCGGTTTGATGCTGGCCAAATCGGGGAGAACCCATTCTGGTGCCCTGATCCGTTGGCTGCGAGTGAGTGGGCGCAGTATCTGGATGGGCTGCGGACCTCAAAAAACTCGGTCGGGGCGGTGATTGAGGTGGTAGCCAATGGAGTGCCTGCGGGATTGGGTGCGCCGATCTATGGCAAGCTGGACGCTGATCTGGCGGCGGCGATGATGTCGATCAACGCGGTAAAAGCGGTTGAAATCGGTGACGGCATGGCGGCGGCCAGCCTGACCGGCGTTGAGAATGCCGATGAGATCAGAATGGGAGCGACTGGCCCCGAGTTTCTGACCAATCACGCCGGGGGAATTCTGGGCGGGATTTCCAGCGGGCAACCGGTTGTGGTGCGCTTTGCTGTCAAGCCAACCTCAAGCATCCTGACCCCGCGTGCGACGATTGACGCAACCGGTGCCGAAATTGATCTGATCACCAAAGGGCGGCACGATCCTTGCGTCGGCATCCGCGCGGTGCCGGTGGGTGAGGCGATGATGGCTTGTGTGATTCTGGACCACCTGCTGCTGGATCGCGGCCAAACCGGTGGGAGTCGAGGACAGATCGGCACTTAGCGTGGGTTTGACCCCGACGCGCTGGTATTTTTCGCCGCCCCGATTATTTTCGTTGAAGAATCCTCCATTCCCGCGTCAAACTATGAGAGTCAGGTGGCAGCCTCGCCATCTGATGCGCTGCCACGCTCCAAAAAAGGATCTTGCCATGAAGAAACTTCTCCTCGCCTCCGCGTTTACCCTGACCGCTGTAGCAGCCTACGCAGGCGGCATGGCAGAACCTGTCATGGAACCCGAAGTCGTCAAAGCCGCAACATCGTCGTCCGCTGGCGGCGTTATTGTTCCGCTGCTGTTGCTGCTTTTGGTCGCCGCAGCCGTTTCGTCCAACAACGGGACGGATTCACCAAGCTGACAACCCAAACCGAATCAGAAACATCCAGCGAAGGCCGACGCTCAGGCGTCGGCCTTTTGGTTTCGAACCCATCCCGCCAGATTTTCCTCAATCACCTGAACCAGTGCCGCAATATGTGCCGGCTCATCATTCAAACAGGGGATATAGGTGAATTCCTCACCGCCCGCGTGCAGAAATGCGTCGCGGATTTCGCCGTTGATCTCTTCCAGCGTTTCGATGCAATCCGCCGAAAACGCCGGTGCCATGATCGCAATCCGCTTCTTCCCAGCTTTGGCCAGTTCCGCAACATGCTTCACTGTGTAGGGCTTTAACCACTCTTCGCGGCCAAAGACCGACTGAAAACTGGTATCAACCGACCCCGCCTCCCAGCCCAGCCGCTCACGCAAAAGCCGCGTAGTTTTGGCGCATTGGCAGTGATAGGGATCGCCCTCCATCAGATAGCGGATCGGCATCCCGTGATAGCTGGCCACCAGCATATCGGGGCGATGATCAAGCGCGGCATAGGCGCGCTCGACTGATTGCGCCAAGGCGTCAATATAGGCAGGATGTTCAAAGTATTCCGGAACCGTGCGGGCGGCAGGTTGGCGTTTTTCTTTCGCAAGAGCGGCAAAAAAGGCATCGTTTGCGGTGGCCGAAGTTGCCCCGGCATAATGGGGGTAAAGCGGAAAAAACAGGATCTTTTCACACCCCGACTGAACCATTTCCCGCACCTTGGCGGCGGTTGACGGGTTGCCGTAGCGCATACAAAAATCGACCCTAACCGCCGAACCGTGACGTTTTTCAAGCTCGGCCGCAATTGCCGTTGTCTGATCCTTGGTGATGGTCAGCAGCGGGCTTTCATTTTGTTCGTGATTCCAGATCAGCTTGTAATTTGCACCCGAGGTGAACGGTCGCTTGGTCAAGATCACCAGTTGCAACAAAGGTTGCCAGATCCAATCCGAAATATCGACAACGCGCTTGTCAGACAGAAATTCATTCAGATACCGCCGCATCGACCAATAGTCATAGCCGTCAGGCGTGCCCAGATTGGCCAGCAAAACGCCGATCTTTGCCGCTTTGACCGGCGGGTGGTCGGAAGGCGCATGAGACAGGCGGCCGTCGCCGGGCAGGATATCACTCATTGGGGTACTCCTCAGGTTCGGCCTGCAGATAACGCCATTTCACCGATGGTCAATCCTCATGCGGCAAAGGGCGTTCAGCGACATTCAGAATCTCTGCCAGACGGTTAACCGCAGATCCGGGACGTAGCGGCTTTTGCTGCGACTCATGCGGTGCCCATCCGGTCAGCGTAATAATCTCGAAAGTGGCAGGGATAAGGCCTTCTGCAGTCGCATGGGTTTCGAAATAGAGCCGCGCCGCACGATCAAAAATGGCGCGCGCAGTCGGGCGGCGAAGACGTTTGGCAAGCGCATTGCCCTCTCCCATTGCGCGCAAATCCTGCATCAGATGAAAGGCATCCCGATAAAGGACGGTCTTGGCATAGCTGTCGGCCACGGGCAGGGCAAAATCGGCGCGCTGCAACAACCCCCCAAGATCGCGTATTTCGGCCATTGGCAGCACGCGCGGCGATAGCCCCCCCGTGATCTCGGATTCCGCCTGCGCCAACACCGAACGCAATTCGTTCAACGTCTGGCCACCAAACAACACGCCCAAAAACAACCCATCGGGTTGCAAAGCCCTTCGGCACTGCACCAACTGCCCCACCAGATCATTCGCCCAATGCAGTGACATGGCGTGAACAACCAGATCATGCGCGCCATCAGAGAGCGAAAGCGCCTCGGCATCCGGAATCGCGCAAAAATTTTGCCAAACTGCCGGAAAAGGGGTCACCACCACCGGCGCTGTAAAGGTTCTGTTAACCTCACTCAGCCGATCCTGCACCTCTGCCAAGGCTTCTTGATGCCACAGCAGCACTGAGGCACGGGCACGGTGCAGGTCAAGGGCGTGGCGGTCGGTCAAAACGGGCGTCATGGCGTGGGAACATAGGGGGGCGGGATGGGAATGCAAGCACTGCTGCATATGGTTTATCCGCCGCAATGCCTGTCTTGCGGCGCTCTGGTGACGACTGATTTCGGTCTGTGCGGGGCATGTTGGCGCGAAACCCCTTTCATCACGGGATTGGTCTGCGATCTGTGCGGCACGCCTTTGGCGGGTGAGGACAGCGGCAAACCCGAGCATTGCGATGATTGCCTGCAAATTGGGCGGCCATGGTCGCAGGGACGGGCGGCGCTGCTATACAAGGACAATGCCAGGCGGATGATTCTTGCCCTGAAACACGGCGACAGGATTGATCTGGCCGGACCTGCCGCCAAATGGCTGTTGTCGGTT
>JAGPBG010000124.1 GCA_018063485.1 Cypionkella sp. | reverse complement strand
GCCATATCCCCATGTAACTTTTGCCGATTCCGATTTCATTGTGCAGCTTTAACAACGGGATAAGCGCCAATTGCAGCGGCACCACTAACAGCCCCACCACCCCGGCGATGATCAGAGCGCGGCCGGGAAACTCCATCCACGCCAAAGCATAGGCGGCGAAGGCGGCGACCAGAATAGGAATGACGGTGGCGGGGATTGAAACGGTCATGGTGTTCAGAAACGCCCTCCCGATGCCCTCGGCCCCCAGCACCCGGCCATAATTCGAGACGGTGAATTTTGCCGGGGTGACGGATTGCGCGAAAATCCGCATTCCCCGCGCGCCCGCCATCGCGGTGGGCGAGGTGATCTTGAAGGTGCCGTCCTGGGCCACTGTCAGAGTGATGCCATCGCCCGCATCAACTGAAGTGCCAACTTCATGCGCGCCCGGTTCGCGGATCGAGGTGCCAAAGGCTTGAACCTGACCTGCTCCGCCTTCAAAGATGTTACCCTCAATGGTGTAAAGCCCGTCGATCAGCGTGGCGGTATCTGGCCCCGGCGCGCGGTATTGCACCGAAGCCTCGGAAGGGAACATCGCTTGCCACCAGCCGGACGCAGAGATTTGATCGCGGTCCCGAAAGCTGGAGACCAGCAGGCCGAAGGTGGGGAAGGTCCACAGAAGCACCAGAACCAAGGCGCAAAGATTGACGGCCCAGACCAGACGCGATTTGGTTCCGACGATGTTTTCCATCAGCGGGACTCCCTTGCTGCATTGCGGATGTTCCAGATCATGATCGGCGTCACCATCAACATGATAACGATCGCGGCCGTCGACGCGCGCCCGGTGTCATTGCCGCGAAACATCCAGTCAAACATCAGATTGGCCAGAACCTGCGTGCCCCATTGGCCGTTTGTCATCGTCAGAACGATGTCGAACACTTTGAGGACGGTGATGGTGATCGTGGTCCAGACCACCAGAATGGTGCCCCAGATCTGCGGCACCTTGATCTTCATGAAGATCTGAAACGGCGAGGCCCCGTCAAGGATTGCGGCTTCTATGGTTTCCTCGGGGATGCCGCGCAGGGCGGCGGAGAGGATCACCATGGCGAAGCCGGTTTGAATCCAAACCAGTACGATCATCAACAGGAATGAATTGACCACCGGCGAGGTGAGCCACGTTTGCGGCTCACCGCCCATGGAAGTCCAGATGGCGTTCAGGATGCCGATTTGTTGCTGTCCGGCGGGGCGATACTCGTAAACCAGTTTCCAAATGACTGCCGCCCCGACGAAAGAAATCGCCATTGGCATGAAGATCATGGCCTTGGCGAAATTTCCCCAGCGAATTCGGTCTGTTACAGCGGCGGCTACCAGACCGAAAAAGGTCGAGGCGGCGGGAACAAACACCAGCCAAAGCAGGTTGTTCACCATGCTTTCGCGAAACTTCCCATCATTGACCAGCCAGATGTAGTTGTCAGCGCCTACGAAATTCTCTCCGGTGGCGTCCATGAACGACAGATAGACCGAAACGAACACTGGATAGACAAGGTAAACCATCAGCAACAGCAGCGCGGGGAGCAGAAAGAGCCAAGGCCTGATCCGGTTGGCGGTATTGATATTGGCCCCGGCGCGCGGCCCCGTGGCAGGGTAAATTCGGTCAAGAAGCAGGTTTGACAGATAGAAAAAGGTTACGCAGCCAAAGACGCCGACCAGAATCGTGACAGCGGCCATGCCGAACTGCTCCATCAGACTCTCCCCCGAAAACGGCTTTTTTTGTGGGTAACGTCCCAAACTGGCGGGTGTAACAAAAGACCCTCGCCCGGACAGTGCCGGGCGAGGGAAATCTCGATTACTTGATGCTGTCCCAGGTGCGCTGGATATCGGTTGCAACGGTGGTTGCATCCTTGCCCGAGACGTAATCGACCATGCCAGTCCAGAATACTCCGGCCCCAATGGCACCTGGCATCAGATCGGATCCGTCAAAGCGGAAGGTGTCGGCATTCAACAGAATGTCGCCCATCTTTTTCAGGGTCGAATCGCCATAGGCATCCGGGTTTACCCCCCTCATCGGGGTCAGGAAGCCCTTTTGCGCCATCCAGATCTCATGCGCGATCGGGGTTTGCAGGAACTTGATGAACTCTTCTGCAACCGGGCTGTCTTTGGTGATCACGAACATGGTGCCCGCGCCAAGAACCGGCTTGCCCAGATCCTTGCCGGCATAGGCCGGGAAGTAGAAGAAGTCCGCGTCTTGGCCCACAACCGTGCCTTCGGGGAAGAACGACGGGATAAAGCTGGCCTGACGGTGCATGTAGCACTGGGGCGGCGAGGTAAACAGGCCCTTGGGGCTGTCGCGGAAGTCGGTCGAGCCAACGGCACCCGCGCCACCGGCGACGAATTTGTCATTGCGGGCGAACCAGCCGAAATCGTCGATGGCGGCGACCACCTTGGGATCGTCGAACTTCATTTCATTGCTCACCCAGGCGTCATAATCGGCTGGGGTATTGTTGCGCAGCATCATATCTTCGACCCAATCGGTCGCAGGCCAGCCGGTTGCCGGTCCCGAACCCAGACCGATGCACCATGGCGTGCCGCCATCGGCAACGATCTTTTCGGTCAGCGCCTTGAGGTCTTCCATGGTTGTCGGCACTTCATAGCCGGCATCCTTGAAATTCTCGGGCACATACCAGACCAGGGATTTCACATCGACCTTGTAAAACATGCCGTAAAGCGCCTTGGCGCCATCAGCTCCGACAAAGGTAGACAGATCAACCCAGGATTGACCTGCGGCATAGTTGGCCTTGAGCCAATCGGTGGTTTCTGCGGGCAGAGCCGTCAGTTTTCCGCGCTTGGCCAGATCGGCGGCAAGGCCGGGCTGCGGGATCACGGCGATATTCGGGGGGGAGCCTGCCTCAACGTCGATCATGATCCGTTGTTCAAAGCCGTCGCCACCGGTGTATTCCACATCGGCACCGGTTGCAGCCCTGAAATAGGCGATCACACTTTCAAACAGCTCCTTATCCGCCCCGCCCCAAGGACCGTCAATTTTCAGGCTTTGGCCCTTGAGGTCTACCGATTTCAGGGCTTCATAGCTGTCCCAGTGGAAACGGGCATCCTCCCCCGGCGCAAATTTCAAGTCCTGCGATTGCGCAGCCCCTGCCAGAAGTGCGAGCACTGCCGCGCCTGTCAGAAATCTGAATTTCATTTTCATCCTCCCGATGATTACACCCCCTATAATGTGCCGGGATGTTGTGGCTCAGTTCCGGCGGTAGGGTATGATTCAAACCGCTTTGGAGACTTCACCCTGCTGGATAAGAGTCGTCAAGTCAATCAGCGGATGTAAAATCAATGGCGGGCCATTATCATCACCGCTCGGTTTCTGAGATTTTCCTGGAATATGCTCACTTATTGGCGTGGCGAGTTTGGCTTTGACCTGTGGCAGCCATGGCACTAGCCTATGGTAGAATTGATAGCGGTTTGGTAGTCGCATGAACCTGAAGGAGCTTGCAGAGAAGTTGGGCCTTTCGCCCACCACCGTCAGCCGCGCGCTGAACGGCTACCCCGAGGTCAATAAGATCACGCGGGAAAAGATCGTGGCCGCAGCGCGGCGCTATCACTACATTCCAAATACCAGGGCGATCAGCCTCGCCACGGGTCGCGCGATGGCAGTGGGGCATGTGATCCCCATTGCATCGCGGCATGAAATCGTGAATCCGATTTTTGCCGATTTCATTGCCGGTGCCGGTGAGACTTATTCCCGCGCCGGTTATGACATGGTTTTGTCTATCGTGCCTGATAACGATGAATCGCGGAACTATCGGGAACTTAAATCCCGTGGCACGGTGGATGGGGTAATTGTGCATTCCCCCATTCAGAATGATCCGAGAATCACGCTTTTGCGCGAGTTGGCATTGCCTTTCGTCGTGCATGGCCGTGCAACCGGAGCGAAATTGCCCTATTCTTGGGTGGATGTGAACAACCGGCGCGCTTTCGCGCGCGCCACCAGTTTCCTGCTTGATCTGGGGCACCGGCGCATTGCTTTGGCCAACGGGTTGGAATTCATGGATTTCGCCATTCGCCGCCGAAAGGGCTATTGCGAATCGCTTGCAGCGCGCGGAATAGAGGCTGATTCGGCGCTGATGGCCTCTGCGGAAATGACCGAAGGCAATGGTTACCGTATCGCCGATGTGATTTTGGATCAGCCCGATCCGCCAACGGCATTCCTAGTGTCGTCCATGATCATGGCGATAGGCGTCCGCAGGGCGATTGAACGGCGCGGTCTGGTGATCGGGCGGGATATTTCTGTGATCATCCATGATGACGAGTTGGGCTATATTCGAAACGGCGAGGATGTGCCGATCTTCACTGCAACCAGATCATCGGTGCGCGAGGCCGGGCGGCTGGCGGCGGCGATGCTGTTGGAAACCATTGCTGATCCCAATTCCGCGCCTAAGACCATGTTGCTTGAGGCTGAATTGATCATCGGCCAATCAACCGGCCCGGTGCCACCTCGCAGGTGAGCCAAGGTTCGCCGGCCAAGATGAACCACTTGCCAATCATCCCGTTCCTGTCTATGTGAGGCGCAACAGATGTTTCAGGGTCCAAACCTGAAGCTACCGAACCTCACATCCGGGCCTGTGGGCCCGTTTTTTGTTTTTGAAGGCTGCCATGTCTGATCTGATCGCCAAGACCGCCATTGATCGCCGTTTGGCCGAGATAGTCACCCCCGTGATCGAGGGAATGGGCTTTGAGCTGGTCCGTATCCGATTGATGGGTGGTGCCACGCGCACGCTTCAGATCATGGCCGACAGGCCTGACGGTGGCATCGAAGTAGACGATTGCGGTGAGATTTCCACCGCTGTTTCTGCCGTGTTGGATGTGGAAGATCCAATCGAAGACAATTATGTTCTTGAGGTGTCTTCGCCCGGAATCGACCGCCCGCTGACACGGCTGAAGGACTTTGACATGTGGGTTGATTACGAGGCCCGCGTTGAAACCACCGAATTGATCGACGGTCGTCGCAGGTTCAAAGGCATACTGCGCGGCACCGATGGCGATGAGGTGCTGATCGAGATTGAGGACGGCAAGGAAGCCGTGACCATCGGGCTGCAATTTGAATGGCTTTCGGACGCCAAGTTGATCCTGACTGATGATCTGATTGCCGAGATGTTGCGCCAGAAAAAGGCCAGCGCCGAGGTGGACGAAAGCAAGTTTGACGAAATCGAAGAAACCGAGGGCGACGAGGACGACGCCCCGGAAATAACAAAACACTGATCCTGTGGAGTGACCAATGGCGATTACCTCAGCCAACCAGCTTGAGCTTCTTCAGACCGCCGAGGCGGTTGCCCGCGAGAAGATGATTGATCCTGAACTGGTTATTCAGGCGATGGAAGACAGTCTCGCCCGGGCCGCAAAATCGCGCTACGGCGCCGAGATGGATATCCGCGTCAAGATTGATCGCAAGACCGGTCGCGCCAGTTTTGCCCGCATCCGCACTGTAGTTGAGGATGACGCGGTTGAGAATCACCATGCTCAGGTGACGGTCAAACAGGCGAAAGACTATCTTGCCGATCCGCAGATCGGTGATGAGATCATTGACGAGGTTCCCCCGGTTGAACTGGGCCGGATTGCCGCGCAAAGTGCCAAACAGGTAATCTTGCAAAAGGTCCGTGAAGCCGAGCGGGATCGTCAGTATGAAGAATTCAAGGACCGCAAAGGCACGATCATCAATGGTCAGGTCAAGCGTGAGGAATATGGGAATCTGATCGTCGATATCGGTCGGGGCGAAGCGATTCTGCGTCGCAACGAAAAGATCGGCCGCGAAGCCTATCGCCCGAACGACCGCATCCGCTGCTACATCAAGGATGTCCGCCGCGAAGCCCGTGGCCCGCAGGTTTTCCTGTCGCGGACCGACCCGCAATTCATGGCTGAACTGTTCAAGATGGAAGTGCCCGAGATCTATGACGGCATCATCGAGATCAAGGCCGTTGCCCGCGATCCGGGTTCACGCGCCAAAATCGCCGTGATTTCCTACGACAACTCGATTGATCCGGTAGGTGCCTGCGTCGGTATGCGCGGCAGCCGGGTGCAGGCCGTTGTGAACGAATTGCAAGGCGAAAAGATCGACATCATTCCATGGAATCAGGATCAGGCGACGTTCCTTGTGAACGCTTTGCAGCCTGCCGAAGTGTCCAAGGTTGTGATCGACGATGACGCTGGCAAGATCGAAGTGGTGGTGCCCGATGAGCAGCTTTCGCTGGCCATTGGCCGGCGCGGCCAAAACGTGCGGCTTGCCAGTCAATTGACGGGCCTTGATATCGACATCATGACCGAATCGGACGAATCATCGCGCCGTCAGGCAGAATTCGCCGAGCGGACCAAGTTGTTCATGGAGGCTTTGGACGTTGACGAGATGATGGCGCAACTTCTGGTTTCCGAGGGCTTCGCCAATCTGGAAGAAGTGGCCTATGTCGATCAGGACGAGCTTTTGTCCATCGACGGCTTCGACGAAGGCACAGCAGGCGAATTGCAGGCGCGCGCGCGTGATTATCTGGAAGCTGGCAATATCAAGGCGATGGAGGCTGCGCGGGCCTTGGGGGTCGAGGATTCTCTGGTTGAATTTGATGGCCTTACCCCGCAAATGCTGGAAGCCTTGGCCCTGGATGGCATCAAGACGCTGGAAGATTTCGCAACTCGTGCAGATTGGGAGCTGGCGGGCGGTTGGACCACAGTGAACGGACAGCGCGTCAAGGACGAAGGGGTGTTGGAGAAATTCGACATGAGCCTTGA
>JAGPBG010000123.1 GCA_018063485.1 Cypionkella sp. | reverse complement strand
GTTCAGATGGCCCAAGGGGCGCACGATCAGGCCCAGCGTTTCGCAAAGGTTAGAGATGCGTTTGCTTTCGTTGATCCCATCGGGCAGCACTTCTTTGGTGGTCTTGTTGGCGACGTTTTCGACGCAGAGCATCAGGCCACTGCCCCGCACATTGCCCACCAATGGCAGGGATTCCAAGCCTTTAAGGCGTGATTGAAAATAGGCGCCGATCTTGGTGGCATGGGTCAAGAGATCTTCGCGCTCCATGATCTCGATATTTTTCAGGCCCGCGGCGCAAGATACCGGATGGCCGGAATAGGTGAAGCCAGCCGTGAACCAGCGGGCACCATCGGCGGCCATGACATCCCACATACGGTCGGTCAGAATCATCGCCCCCAGCGGCAGATAGCCCGAGGTCAGACCCTTGGCGCAGGTGATCACATCGGGCTGCACACCGAATTCGGCGAGACTGGCGAACCAATGACCAAGGCGGCCGAAACCGGTCACCACTTCGTCGGCAATGAACAGGATCTCATGGCGCTGGCAGATGTCCCACATGCGCTTGAGATAGCCTTCGGGCGGGATGATGATGCCACCCGAGGCCTGAATCGGCTCGGCAATAAAGCCGCCGATGCGGTCGGCACCGACGCGGGCAATCAGGGCCTCGAACTCGGCAACCAGATCGTCGCAGAACTGCGCTTCGGTCTGATGAGCGGGGCGGCGGTAGGGGTTTGGGCAGGCGAGGTGATGGATGCCGTCTGTCTTGTAGCGAAATTCCTCCACCCGGTCGCCGGGGCGCTTGCCGACCGATTGCGCAAGATAGGTCGAGCCGTGATAGGAATAGTCGCGCGCGACGATATCGGTTTTGTCAGGGAAGCCTCGGCAATGCTGGTAATAGGCGACCATGCGCACGGCGGTATCAACAGCCGTTGAGCCGCCTGTCGTGAACATCACGCGGTTCAGATCGCCGGGGGCAAGCTCGGCGAGTTTGGCCGACAGCAGAGCGGTGGGGTCGTTGGTCATATCAACGAAGGTGTTGGAAAAGGCCAGACGCTCGGCCTGATCCGCGATGGCTTGGGCCATTTCACGACGCCCAAGGCCGATGTTGGTGCACCACAGGCCCCCCACCGCATCGAAATACTTGCGCCCCTCAGCGTCCCAAAGATAACAGCCCTCCCCCTTCGAGATCACCAATGCGCCCTCGTCGGCAAAGCTGCCGAAGTTGGTCCAAGGGTGGAAGGCGTGGTCGTGATCCATTTCCCAGAGGTTCTGGTTGTGGCTGAGGGCGGTCATTTTGAATCTCCAGTCAATATCTGACTGGAAGATAGCAATTGCGGCCCAAAACGCCAGAAAAATTTTGATCAAATTTCAGAAAAGGCGCTGCTTTGCTTTGGAGATGGCGAAACCGTGCCCCGATGGATTGGTGCAGGTGACGCCGGTTTTCTCGGATTTACAGGTAAACCCGTCCAGAGTAAGGGATTTTCCGTAGCCAAGCTCCAATCCGTCGTCATTGGCGACAGCATCGGAAACGCAGGCAAGATAACCCCTGCCCTTTTTATTGACGGCAAAACTACTGCCCCAATCGAATTCGCAATCGGCGGGAGGTGTGGTGAAACTGGGGGTCAGTTCCGACATATCGCAGCGCACCCCGGCATAGTCACCGGTGAAGATGGCGCATTGGATGTTGCCCGAGGGGGAGTGGAAATTCACATAATCCCCGGCGAAAGCCGGGGAGGCGAGAAATGTAGCGGCACAAAGAAGGCGAAGCATGGGGCTACCTATGGCAAAGGGTGGGCGCGTTCGACCAGCCGGGCGAAGAAAGAGGCACCGATAGGGGCGGCTTCGTCGTTGAAATCAAAGGCCGGGTGATGCAGCCCCGCGCCGGGGCCGGTGCCCAGGAATAAATAGGCGCCGGGGCGTTCTTCGAGCATGTAGGAGAAATCTTCCGACCCCATCTCGCGGTTTGAATTGCCATTTACCGCCTCAGGCCCGGAAATCTCAGCCGCGACTTCTGTGGCGAAGGCGGCCTCATCGGGGTGGTTGATGGTGGCCGGATAGCCCCAATCATACTCAATCCGCGCAGAGACGTTGAAGGCAGAGGCATGGCCTTCGACAATCTCATAGAAGCGCTTTTTCAGCAGATCGCGGACCTCGGGCTTGAAACAGCGGATGGTAGCACAGAACATCGCCTCTTCGGGAATGATGTTCGAGGCGGTGCCGGTGTGGATTTGGGTGACGGAAATGACGGCTTCATCAAGCGCATAGACATTGCGTGGGATGATGGTTTGCACGGCTTGAACCATGGCGACAACGGCCACCACCGGATCAATGCACTCGTGCGGGGTGGCGCCGTGGCCACCCTTGCCGGTGATGTAGACAAAGGCGGTATCGACCGAGGCCATCAGCGCGCCGGGGGTGGTTTGGAAATACCCAAAGGGGATATTGGGCGCGTTGTGGATACCGTAGACCTGCTTGATCTTGAATGTGTCCATCATGCCCTCTTGCACCATGACCTGACCACCACCGCCGTCTTCTTCGGCAGGTTGGAAGATCAGCGCGACGCGACCGCAAAAGCGCCGGGTTTCGGCCAGATATTTCGCCGCCCCCAGCAACATGGTGACATGGCCGTCATGGCCGCAGGCGTGCATCTTGCCTCGGATCGTCGAGGCATGGTCGGCACCGGTGATCTCGACAATCGGCAATGCGTCCATATCGGCGCGCAATCCGATGGTGTCGCCGGGGGCCGAACCGTTGATGATTGCCACGATTCCGGTCTTGGCAATGCCGGGGTGAATTTCATCAACGCCGATCTCCTTCAGGCGCTCGACGATATAGGCCGCGGTGTTGTGGCATTCAAAGGCAAGTTCGGGATTCGCGTGCAAATGATGCCGCCAGCCCTTCATTTCCTCGGCATAAGCGGCGATACGGTTGAGGACGGGCATGGGAGTCTCCTGATTTTCTGGCCTTTGATCAAATCCTGTTTTGAGGGGATCGGCAATGGTGCAAACGTCGGATGCGCTTGTCAGGGATGAAATGGGTGGGATCGAGCGGCTGCGCGAGATCATGCGACGGTTGCGTGATCCGCGCAGCGGCTGCCCTTGGGACATCGCGCAGGATTTCGCCAGCATTGCGCCCTATACGATTGAAGAGGCGCATGAGGTGGCGGATTCGATTGCCCGCGAGGCCTGGGGGGAATTGCCGGGCGAGTTGGGCGATTTGCTGCTTCAGGTGGTCTATCACGCGCAAATGGCCGAGGAAGCCGGGCTTTTTGGCTTTGACGCGGTGGTGCGGGCGATTTCGGACAAGATGATTGCGCGGCATCCGCATGTTTTCGGCGGTGAGAGCCGCGAGAAATCTGCCGAGCAGCAAACCGCCGATTGGGAAAAGATCAAGGCCGCCGAGCGTGGCCCGGCGCGGGTGCTGGACGGGGTGGCGCTGGGCCTGCCTGCGCTGACACGCGCGGTCAAGTTGCAAAAACGGGCGGCACGGGTAGGGTTTGACTGGCCATCGACCGATGAAGTGCTGGACAAGCTGCGCGAAGAAATGACCGAATTGGTTGAGGCGCAGGACAGTTTGGGTGCGGCAGAAGTCGCCGAGGAGTTTGGCGATTTATTGTTTGTCATGGCCAATTTGGCGCGACATCTGAATGTCGATCCCGAGGCGGCGTTGCGGGCCGCCAATGACAAGTTCGCCCGCCGCTTTGCCCGGATCGAGGACTTTCTGGCCAGCGTGGGCAAGACCCCTGGGCAAAGTGATTTGGTGGAAATGGATGCGCTTTGGGATCGGGCCAAGGCCGAGGACAAGGCCCTTGCGGCCAGTAAACGCGCGCCCGAAACAACATAAAGTTTTTTTGTCAGGTATTGACGCAGGGCCAATCCTGAGATTTAAGCCTCGCATCAAATCCGACAAAAGGACTCAACTAATGCGCATGTTTCTTGCCCTTGCCCTGATCAGCACGGCCCTGCCCGCCTGGGCCGAAGAGGTGAATATCTATTCCCACCGCCAGCCCGAATTGATCCAGCCACTGCTGGACCAATTCACCAAGGAAACCGGCATTGATGTGAATATTGCCTTTGTTGACAAAGGTATGTCAGAGCGACTGGTGGCCGAGGGTGATCGCTCGCCCGCCGATCTGGTTCTGACGGTGGATATCGCGCGCTTGACTCAGATCGTTGATGCCGGGGTAACGCAGGCGGTAGACTCGGCGGTGCTTGCAGCGAATGTTCCTGCCGAATACCGCGACCCGGCCAACCATTGGTTTGGCCTGACCACCCGCGCCCGCGTGATCTATGCCAGCCGCGAGCGGGTAAAGGATGGCGAAGTCACCACCTATGAGGATCTGATCAACCCCAAATGGAAGGGCAAGATCTGCACACGCCCCTTTACCTCCGATTATTCGGTGGCGCTGACGGCGGCGGTGCTGGCGCATCACGATGCGGCTTTTACCAAGAGCTGGCTTGAGGGGCTGAAGGCCAATCTTGCCAAGCAACCGGCAGGCAATGACCGCGACCAGGTAAAGTCGATTGCTGCGGGCGAATGTGATATCGCTTTGGGCAATACCTATTATCTGGGGCAGATGCTGGCCGATCCCGAGCAGAAAGCCGATGCGGATATGGTGCGGATCGTGTTTCCGGTGATGGAGGGCGGCGGCACCCATATGAACATCTCGGGGATTGCTATGACCAAAGCGGCCCCGAACCACGATGCGGCACTCAAGCTGATGGAGTGGCTTTCGTCGGATGAGGCACAGCGCATCTATGCCGAGACGAATTTCGAATTCCCGGTCAAGGCCGGGGTTGCCCGCTCGGAAGTGGTGCAGTCCTGGGGTGAGTTCACGCCAGACACCATCGGACTGTCGGATGTGGCCGCCAAGCGTCCTGAGGCGCTGAAATTGATTGAAGAGGTCAATTTCGACGGCTAAGCCAAGCTTGCGATGGACAAATCAGCGGTCATGGCGTTTTCTGGATCAAAAAGGGGAACGCCATGGCCAGACGCAAGATCATCATTGATACCGATCCGGGGCAGGATGATGCCTTTGCCATTCTGCTGGCGCTGGGAAGCCCCGACGAGTTGGAGGTTCTGGCACTGACCGCCGTGGCGGGAAATGTGCCGCTGCCGCTGACCGAATTGAACTGCCGCAAGATCTGTGAGCTTGCCGGACGCCCCGATATCCGGGTGTTTGCCGGATGTGAAGCGCCCTTGAAACGCAAATTGGTGACGGCCGAGCATGTGCATGGCAAAACCGGGCTGGATGGGCCGATCCTGCCCCAGCCGACCATGCGGTTGCAAGATCAGAACGCGGTGGATTTCATCATCGATACCCTGCGCCATGAGCCTGCACATACGGTAACGCTGTGCCCCCTTGGCCCGCTGACCAATATCGCGCAGGCGTTTCTGGTGGCACCCGATATTGTCGGACGGGTCCAACAGATCATCCTGATGGGGGGGGCCTATTTCGAGGTGGGCAACATCACACCAACCGCGGAGTTCAACATCTATGTCGACCCTGAAGCCGCAGACATCGTGTTTCGTGCCGGGGTGCCGCTGGTCGTCATGCCGCTGGACGTGACACATAAGGTGCTGACCACGCGCGCGCGGGTCGAGAAATTCCGCGCCATTGGCACTGAAGTTGGTCGCGTAGCGGCGGAATGGGCCGATTTCTTTGAACGGTTCGATATGGAGAAATACGGGTCGGAAGGCGGGCCGCTGCATGATCCGACGGTGATCGCCTATTTGTTGCGGCCCGAGTTATTCAAGGGCCGGCATGTCAATGTCGAAATCGAAACCGGGTCGGCGCTGACCTTGGGCATGACCGTGGCAGATTGGTGGGGAGTGACAGACCGCCCGGCAAATGCACTCTTTATTCGCGACGTTGATGCGCAGGGCTTCTTTGATTTGCTGACCGAGAGATTGGCGCGGCTTTAGAGCTGCGCTTGCACTGGCCTTATAAGAGAATAAACCGTCATGCTTTGTCATTGCTGACCGGCCTCTTGCAAGCTGATGCAGTATCCTTTCAGATGGCGTTGGTTCACCAGAACAGGCAAGGTCAGACGCAGGTTGCTCCCTGGCCACTTTCTCGCTTGACGCCCCCGATACCATCCACTAGCAAGCGGCCATCGCGCGGTGGTAGCTCAGTTGGTTAGAGTACCGGCCTGTCACGCCGGGGGTCGCGGGTTCGAGCCCCGTCCACCGCGCCACTTTCCGCTATATGCAAATGTTGGAATATATTCTATACCGCCCCGAACCTATCGGAGCCGTCATGTCATTGCTTGATCAAATCCCGCTGAATATCCTGATACTCGCCGCACTCACCTTGGGCCTGGCACCGTTTTTTCCCGAGCCGCATTTGTGGGAAAAGCTCAAGATGCTGCTGGCTGGCCAATTGACCAAGCCCGTCGATATTCTTGATTTTCTCATGCACGCCACCCCTTGGCTGCTGTTGATTGCCAAGGGGGCCAGACTGGTGCTCAAAAGCTAAAGCGCCAGCCTGTAGCGCAAATGGCCATCGTCTTTGGTGAAACTGTCATAAAGGCGCCGTGCGGGCGCGTTGTTCTGATCAGCATTCCAATACAGTCGCTGCCAGCCACGGGCGCGCGCCAGAACAATCAAATCCTCGATCAGGGCGCGCCCGACCCCGGTTCTGCGCGACTCGGGGCACACGAACAGATCCTCCAGATAACAGTCATCGCCCAAGACCCAGGTGCTGGGATGGTGCTGGTGGATTGCAAAACCCACAACCACGCCGTCCACTTCCGCCAACCGCGCCTTCAAGGCACAGGCCGGTAACATCAGCCTCCCCCAAGTGTGATCGGTGACCGCCTCGGTCAGGTTGACCTCGTAAT
>JAGPBG010000122.1 GCA_018063485.1 Cypionkella sp. | reverse complement strand
ACAATCGCCTCGGCCAAGCCCTGGCCCACGCCCGACACGCGGGCGAGCAAAGGGGCCGAAGCCGTGTTCAGATCAACCCCCACTGCGTTCACCGCATCCTCGACCACGGCCTCCAGAGACCGGCCCAGACGGTGCTGATCGACATCATGCTGATACTGACCCACGCCAATGGCCTTGGGTTCGATTTTAACAAGTTCTGCCAGTGGATCCTGCAAACGTCGCGCAATTGAAACCGCACCACGCAAGGAAACGTCAAGTCCGGGGAATTCCCTGGCTGCGAGTTCGCTGGCCGAATAGACCGAAGCCCCCGCCTCCGACACGATCACCTTCACCGGTTTTTCTCCCGGCAGATGCGCCAGAAGATCGGCGACCATCTTTTCGGTTTCGCGGCTGGCGGTGCCGTTGCCGATGGCGATCAGCTTGACCCCGTGTTTCACAATCGCTTGCGCAATCGCCACCTGTGCGCCGCGCAGATCGTTCCTGGGTTGAAACGGATAGACGGTATCGGTGGCCAGCACCTTGCCGGTGGCATCCACCACCGCCACCTTGACGCCCGTGCGAATCCCCGGATCAAGGCCCATCGTGGCCTTGCCGCCCGCCGGGGCCGCCAAGAGCAAAGCCTTCAAGTTGCGCGCAAAAACCGCAATCGCCTCGGCCTCGGAACGCTCCCGCGCCTCGCCCATCAGATCCAGCGTCAACGAGGTTTTCAGCTTGACCCGCCAAGCCCAGGCAGCGGACTCACGCAAGAACGCATCCCCTGCCCCTTTGCCAGCCGTGCCCAGCGCCGCACCACAAGCCCGCTCGGCGGGGCTTTCGCCCTTGGCGGCATCGGGGTCAATCTCCAGATCGACCGTCAGAAAGCCTTCGTTCTGGCCGCGCAACATCGCCAGAACGCGGTGGCTGGGGGCGGTGGACCAAGGCTCGGAATGGGCGAAATAATCGGAAAACTTGGCCCCTTCGGCCTCTTTGCCGGCCACGCCCCTGGCGACCAAACGTCCCACTTGTTTCATATGGCTGCGCAAACGGCCCAAAAGGGCGGCATCCTCGGCCAGACCCTCGGCCAGAATATCGCGTGTGCCGTCAAGCGCGGCTTTGGTATCCGGCACGGCTTCGGTTATGTAGCCCGCCGCCAGCTTGACCGGATCAACGGAATGATCGGCCAGAATCGCCTCGGCCAGCGGCCCCAACCCGTTTTCGCGCGCAATCATCGCGCGGGTGCGGCGCTTGGGCTTGAACGGCAGGTAAATGTCTTCGATCTCGGCTTTTGAAGTGGCGCGCGCCAGAGCCAAAGACAACGCATCGGTCAGCTTGCCCTGCTCGGTGATCGAAGCCAGAATCGCCGCCCGGCGCGATTCAAACTCACGCAGATAGACCAGCCTTTCGGCCAAGGTGCGAAGCTGGGTGTCATCAAGGCCGCCGGTGACCTCTTTGCGATAGCGCGCGATGAAGGGAACAGTCGCGCCCTCATCCAAAAGCGTGATCGCTGCTGTTACCTGCGCTGGCACGGCGGAAATTTCGCCTGCAATAACAAGGAGAATACGGCGGGCTGCTTCGGGGGACATCTGGCTCTCCTCTGGTTCGGAGGGCGACCATACCGCCCCCGTGCGGCGGGGAAAAGGGCTGGTTTCATCTTACGCAGAGGAGTGCGATATCTGGCTTAATGGTACCGACGGCCCGGTTCGAACGGGCGACCCCTAGATCCACAATCTAGTGCTCTAACCAACTGAGCTACGTCGGCACTCAAAGCGGCGTTTACCCTTGGCCCCGCCAGATTGCAAGGGCAGGATTGCCAAAGTTTACCCCACGCGCTAGTCCAATTGAAACGAAGGAGCGCCAACCATGGGCATCGACAAGCAAAGCGACATCGCCGCCAATATCCAGATCGGGCCAACCGACAGCGGTATGGTGCGGATTTATATCGAAGCCGATGGCGGGATCGAATTGCCGCTGGATTTTGATGCCGAAGAAGCCGAAGAAATCGCAGAGGAATTGCGCGCAGCGGCAGAAGTGGCGCGCGAAATGGCGTCGGGCGCTAAATCAAAGAAAAAGCGCTGACACCGGGATCGCGAAAACTGTGCAAGCGGCTGGCAGCGTGGCGGGCAAATTTCTGCACCATGCCCTTGCGCCGCGCGGCGGGCAGCGGGGTTTCAGGAGCCATGCGCAAGATCTCGGCCCCGTAGGCGTCGCCGATGATCAGGCCGGTGGCCTCGGGCAATAGACCTGCCGGGAAATCGCTGTCGACCCCCCAGAAAAACCGGTCACACCATTCAAGATAATGATGCCATTTCTGATCCGCCATGAAATCGGCGCGGCTGGATTTACACTCGATGATCCAAACCTCGCCCTTTGGCCCCAAGGCCATCACATCAACGCGCAGTCCGGGTTTCGGCACCAATTCCTCAACCGTCACGAAATCAAGATCGCGCAAAGCGCGGCAGATTCCGCGGGCAATTCGCTGACCGGGCAGCGTGGGCAGGGTTTCCGTAGGGTTATTCATTGTCAGAATTTGAACCAAAGGTGAACATCCTGCAAGGCTCTTGCGCAAAGCGCACTTGCGCCCTATCTTTGGTGGTGGCGGGTTCTGCTCTTCTCGTGCTTGGCCCTTTTCCAGTGGCCGATAAGCATCTCCGAGGGAGCTGGCTCTGGCAGGATCTTGGTCTTGCTATCTGGCGACCAACCTGAACACTCAGGCTCTCGGGAAATTCACGCCTTCACGGCCGCTGCGGGCCCGCCACTCTACCCCGCAGCAGGAATTGATCCCGCATCACCGATTCGACAACCGCACTGGCACGAGTTCGCGCACCACATCGGGCGCGCGATTGCCGCTGCGCGGGCCTTTGTCCTCGGGCTCGGCCATCCGCATGATCGCATAGGCAAATTGCACCCCCGCGAAAACAATGCCGTGAAACATCGCCACCATCAGGAAGGCGACCCAGCCGATATCGGATCCCAGGATCAGCTTGCCGATCCCGGCCACGTTGAGCCAAACCATCAGACCGGTGAAAGCAAAAGCGATAGCAAAGCCAATGGCGACCGATTTGATATAAAGGCGGATCAGTTCTGGCACGGCACCCTCCTGCGGTTGGTTTCAATGTAGCATTCTAGCGGCCACATAAAAGGGTGTTTATGCCGCAGGTCATGGAATCGGCTGCTGAAACATCAGAGTATGGCCAGCGCCGGACAGCTCTAATTCGCCTTCGCTGGCCGAAATATGGTCAATGCCTTGCAAAAGGGCGAAATATTCAGCCTCGCCTTTCACCTGCAAACACATCATGCGCGTCGCGCCAATCGGGCCAAGGGTAAGTTCATCGCCGCTGTGATCCAGCGCGCCGAAATAACGGTTGCAGGGGGCCTGCCCGCTGAATTTGCCTTTATCCCCCAGATTGAGCGTGGCCTGCCAATCGACGGGTTTGCCATCGACCGTTGCCAACAGCCAATCGCCGGTATTGAACGCCGACGACGGATCGCCAGCGGTGGCGGTTTCAACGCAGCCTGCCAGAAGTGCGGCAATCAGAACCAGTTTTTTCATCGGTTTCTCCTGTCTTTGATATTGAACGTAGCGGATTGGCAAGTCCTTGGGGAGCGATGAAAAAAGGGGCAGGTTTCCCCGCCCCGAGTTATGAAAAAGATCGTCCGTGCAGTCTTAGAAGCCGTAAACGATCGACACGCCCAATTTGTTGTCGGAACGGATCGCACGGCTGTCGTCATACTCGGTCAGATAGCTGACGCGGGTAGCCAACGCATCGGTCATCTTGAAGTTGACGCCGAGATCATTGTTGATCCGCAACGCCGAATCGGTCTTGAGGATATCGGTATCGTTGCTCATGAACATGTTATCATTGAACGCATAAAACAGGCGCGACGAGGCGATGTAGCCGGTTTCGTTGGTCGAGACCCCCATGGCGTCTTCGGCATAGCTGATGCCAAGACCCGCCTGAACGCGCCAAGTCACCTGTTCGGTGTTGATGACGCGGTAGCCCGGACCAAAGCCAAGGAAGCCATCGCGGGTGCCGGCAATACCGTCCGAGGACAAGCGTGCCAAGACAAAGCCATAAACCTTGTCATTGAAATAATAATTCGCGTCATAGACGGCGAACGCGTCTTCTTTGGTCGACACACCAGCGGTGTCAGCAAAGTTGATCGCAAGTCCGATGGTCTGCACAAAGTTGCCCTGAGCATAGCGCAGGCGGGCACCCATGTTGAATTCTTGCGATTCACTATTGCCGGTTTGCCCGGTGTAGCCAAGCGAAGCCGAACCCGACAGGCCGGGGCGGAATTCAGGATTGCCAAAACGGTTGGCGTCCTGACCACGGGCCAGTTCTTTATTCACGTCGGTTGAGATATCATCAATCTGATCATTGATGGCAGCGCTGCCGGTCAGATCGGTTTGGGCGAAAGCGGCTCCGGCGAATGCGATGGCCAAGACCGAAGCAGTCGCGGTCAATTTCATTTTCATCATTGCATGTCCTCTCTTGGGATGCGGTTCAGGGGCGTTTTCCCCGTCAGGCGGCTTTGCCTTGACCACTACCTAGGGGCGAGGGGCGCAAAGGTTAAATTCAGAATAGTCGTGATGAACCCGAGTATTTCTCGGGGATGCTGCATTGCAGCAAATTCAGCGCGTATTGGAGCCATCCGCGACACACGGGATTCACGAATTCACTTTGTAAACAATGGCTTTGGAAGGTGGTCTTCAGACTTGATCGACCACATCCACCGTTTCGGAAGCCGCAAGCTCAGCCACCTCAAACAGTGCTTTATGCGCAACAGTTGCCAGTTCTTCATCAAGATCATCGCGCCAGACCGACCAAGCGGTGTGGGTGAAAGTGGCCGCGCCTTCGACCAAGAACAGCTCTTCACGGTCAAGATAGTATTTGGCAACGCGCGCGGGCAGATAGGCCGCAAGTTGCCTGCCGATCACATAGCGCGCCGAAAGCGAACCCATCGACATGGTCAGGCCCGGATTGGTGAGGGCGGGCAAGTGGATATTGTGAAAATGCAGATAATCGGTGCCCCAGTCAATAAAGGCATAGCGGCCATGCAGGTCATCGATTTTCGGGTTTTCCCATGGGGCGACCAGCACCAGTTCGTCCTCGATCACTTTTTCAATGCTGAGACCGGGACTGAAGGTGGGTTGATAGGTCAGCGCCATCTGCATGACGCCTTCGGTCATCGCGCGGGTAAAGGTATTGGGAAGGCCAAGTTCGACGCGAAGCCCCAGATCGGGCATTTCTGCACGCAGCTTGTCGATCAACCGAAAGCCAAGGCCGGGCCAAAGTGAGGATTGGGCGCCGATGGTCAGGCTTTTGGTAAAACCCACTGGCAAGGCCAGTTGCTGGCGCGCCTGCTCCCAGGTGCGCAGCAAGGATTTGGCATAGGTGACGAATTCGCGCCCCGAGGGGGTGATTTCGACCCCGGATTTTGAGCGCAGGAACAGCGGATGGCCCAGCAATTCTTCAAGCCGCTGCACCCGCAGGCTGACGGCCGATTGGGTAACGAACAGCCGTTCGGATGCGGCCACGAAGGATCCGGTTTCGGACACTTCGATAAAAGTCCTGATCAACGCCAGATCCATGGAGCACCTTTGAAAAACCCGTCAGACCCAATGATCTGAATGGGGGATAAAGCCAAGAAATTTCAGGGATACCACTGCCGTCGGGTGCAAAACGACAGATTGTCGCCGATGGGTTGGGCAAGGTGATGGCACTTCTCACGCTGGCCTGACGCGCTGAAACGGGTCAGAACGCCTCTGGTCGCGCCTCATGGGCCATGTGATCGAGCACGGCATTGACGAATTTCGGCTCTTTGCCTTCGGGAAAGAATGCTTTGGCCACGTCAACATATTCGGTGATCACCACTTTGGGCGGGGTCACCATCTCCACCAACTCCGCCCCGGCGGCACGAAACAGGCCGCGCAGGACCGGGTCAATCCGGTCGATCGGCCATTTCGCCACCAGCGCGCGGTCGGTCATCTGGTCGATCTTGGCCTGCCAGTTCACCGCATGATTGATCACGGCGCGAAAGTGATCGACATCGCCCTCGGCCATCTCGTCGCCATCATAGACCGCGCCGAAACGATGGGTTTCGAACTCGCGGGTGATGGTTTCAACGGTCTGGCCAGAGGCCTCCATCTGAAACAGCGCCTGCACGGCGTAAAGCCGTGACGCCGATTTCATCTGTTTTCTGGCAGCAATGGCCTTGGTTTTAGGCGTGGTCATGTCCGAAAGCCGATCCCTTTGGTCTCGCGCGTCCATTTGCGCGACAAAGCGATCAGGTGCAAGGCCGCAGCCGCCGCTCCGCCACCTTTATTCTGACCCTTGGCCTCGGCCCGCGCCACAGCCTGGGCACGATTTTCCACCGTCAGGATGCCGTTGCCGATGCAAGCGCCTTGCAAACCCAAAAGCGACAGCGCGCGGCTGCTATCGTTGCAGACGGTATCGTAATGCGTGGTTTCGCCCCGGATGACGCAGCCAAGGGCGACATAGCCGTCAAACTCGGCCAGCCGTTCGGCCATGGCGATGGCGGAAGGGATTTCCAAAGCACCGGGAACCTCAACCACCTCGGTTTCCACGCCGCAGTCGGCGGCAATGGCGCGGGCCCCGCCAACCATCTCGTCAGTGATGTCCTTGTAATAGGGGGCGACCACGATCAGCAGTTTGACCGGCTTGGCAAAGCTGGGCAGCGGCAGGGAATAATGTTGTTCAGCAGCAGCCACGGGTCAGCCTCCAATCGGGCGGGTGCCCGCGATGGTCAGGCCGTAGGCATCAAGCCCCACGACTTTGGGCGTAGCGGAATTGCTGACCAGGGTGATCTCACTCAGGCCAAGCGAGGACAGGATTTGAGCGCCCAAGCCATATTGACGCAGGGTCTGCGGACTGG
>JAGPBG010000121.1 GCA_018063485.1 Cypionkella sp. | reverse complement strand
CCCAAAAGTGCGTCTCGGCAAGCTCCAACCTGCACCCGGCGCGGCCCCGAAGCATTGGCCGCGACCACGCCGCCGATGGTTGATGCCCCGTCGCGCCCTAGAACCGCGCCCATATGCGGCACCTCAAAGGCCAGCCGTTGGCCCTCGGCCGCCAAAGCCATCCCGATCTCGTCCAAGGGCGTTCCCGCCCATGCCACCAAGGTCAACGCACCCGGCTCGTAAAGCGTGACCCCCGAGAGACCGCTGGTCTCGACAACTGCGCCCTGCGCCGCACCAATGGCGCGGGTGCCACCACCGCGCAGCACAAATGGGCCTGGGCCGCGCACCACATCGGCCATTTCGCTTTCCGTTGCCGGCCGCATCACTTTCCCTTTCATCTGTCCGATAAATATCCCACGGGGGCGCGGGGGTGTGAAACCCCCGCCTTTTGCCCAGCCCGCCGCGCGGCGCTGAAATCCAAGGGAAACACTTTGGCCGGGTTCAATAGCCAGGCCGGATCGAATACATCCTTGACCCACATCTGCGCCTCCATATCTTCGGGGGCGAATTGCACCACCATCAGATCGCGCTTTTCGATCCCCACGCCATGCTCGCCAGTCAGACAGCCGCCGACCTCGACGCAAAGCGTCAGAATCTCTGCCCCGAAGACCTCACACAACTCCAGATCGCCGGGCTTGTTGGCATCATAAAGGATCAGCGGGTGCATGTTGCCATCGCCCGCGTGAAACACATTACCCACATCCAGCCCATATTCCTTGGACATCTCGTTGATCCGACGCAGCACGAAGGAAAGCGCCGACACGGGGATCGTGCCATCCAAGCACATGTAATCATTGATCTGCCCCATCGCGCCAAAGGCGGATTTGCGCCCCAGCCAGATGCGCTTGGCCTGATCCTCATCCGCCGCTTCGCGCAATTCCACCGGGTTGTGGCGCAACGCGATTTCCTTGATCCGCGCCAGTTGTTCGTCAATCTCGGCGGGACTGCCTTCGACCTCGATGATCAACAGTGCCTCGCAATCGGGATAGCCCGCTTTGGCGAAGGCCTCGGTGGCGCGGATGCAGGGGCGGTCCATGAATTCGATGGTCACCGGCAAGATACCGGCCTTGATGATGTCGGACACGCAGGCGCCCGCCACCTCGTTGCTGTCATACCCCACCAGCACGGGCCGCGCCCCTTCGGGTTTGGGTAGGATGCGCAGGATGGCCTCGGTCACCACGCCCAACTGGCCCTCGGATCCACAGATCACGCCCAGCAAATCCAGTCCCGCCGCATCGAGATACGGCCCGCCGATTTCCAGAACCGTGCCATCCATCTGCACCAGCGTGACGCCCAGGAGGTTGTTCGTTGTCACCCCATATTTCAGGCAATGCGCGCCGCCCGAATTCATCGCCACATTGCCCGCAATGGCGCAGGCGAGTTGGCTGGAGGGATCAGGCGCATAGAACCAGCCATCGGCCTCAACCGCACCGGTGACACTCAGATTGGTTCGGCCCGATTGCACGCGGATAAAGCGGTTGTCGTAATCGGTTTCCAGCACTGCGTTCATCCGCGCCACGCCCAGGATCACGCAATCTGCCGTTGGCAGCGCACCGCCGGCAAGGCTGGTGCCGGAGCCACGCGGCACCACGGGAACGCCAAGCTCGTGGCACAGCCGCAGCACTGCCGAAAGCTCGGCTGTCGAACGCGGCAGTACTGCCGCCAGCGGGGGGCAGCGATAGGCGGTCAGGGCATCACATTCATAGGCGCGGGTTTCATTGGGATCGGAAATCACCGCATCCACCGGCAGGATTTGACGCAAGCGCGCGACGATCGTGGCGCGGTTTGCCAGAATTGCCGCATCGGGCTGTGGCATTTGCATCGAGGCGCTCCTGATGAATCCCGAATATTGGTAATATATGATAACCAATAATGAGGAGTGGCAAGGTGAAATGGCAAGGGCTGGACCTTGCCAGATTTATAAACAGAGGATGCAGGCTTTGCCCGCTTGCCACTTGCAGCACCCCTGCCATGGATTTCTTGAGCCTGAGGTGCGGAGGTCAGGTTTTGCGGCTGCGGCGGCCTTCGATGAGCCAGGAAGCGATGGCAAGAAGGCTGGCCAAGACCAGCAACAGCCAAGCGGGCAAAAGCTGCACGATGCGCAGATCTTGGGTGATATGAGCGCCACGCGGGGTGATGCCGAGCCAGCCGCGCCCGGCAGCGGGGCGGCCTTCGCGCACTTCGCGCAGTGCGGGCAGGCCGGAGTCGATTGGCACAATGCCGCCTTGCATCGGTGCAACCACCGGGGCCAGCGATGTGGCATTGGCGATGGTTTCGACAAATTCCCGCGGGGCCGAGGGACCAACGCCGACAACGCGGGTCAGGTTGCCTTGCTCCAGCCGGTAAAGGCCCAGCATTGGGGCTTTCCAGTCGATCTGGTATTTGCCCGGTTCCACCTGCGGCAAGGTCAGTTCCACCGAAGTGCCATCGGGTGCCGTGATCGTCAGCGGCCCCGGCGGGGTTTCGGCGATGGTGCGGCGGGTGATGGTCAGCACATCGGATCTGGCGGTGGCGGTCAGCGCCTCTTCCTCAAGCTCGGGCTCTTTCAGCATCCAATGCGCCAGACGACGCAGCAGTTCCAGTTGCGGCCCGCCACCCTCATAGCCGCGCCCCCAAAGCCAGGCCTGATCCGAAGCCAGCACCGCCACGCGACCCTCGCCCACCCGGTCCAGCACCAAAAGCGGCAGCTCGCGCGGGCCACTCATCACCACCTGACCCGAGCGCGCCTGCAACTCCATCAGCCGGAACCAGCGACCCCAGCCGCCCTTGGGGGCGAGTTTTTCCAACCCTTCGGTAACCGGATGGCGGCGGCCCAGATCGGTGAGTTCGGGCCTGAAACCGCCGGTGATCACTTGCGATGTCGGCACCACCGGCAAGATATCGGCCAAAGGCGTGCGCCAAAGGCTGTCTACGGCGCCGAATTCAGGGCCTGCGGCAACCAGAACCGTGCCACCAGTGCGGACATAATCGACGACATTTTCGATATAGCTCATCGGCAGGATGCCCCGCATCCGGTAGCGGTCAAAGATGATCAGATCGAATTCCTTGATCTTCTCGACGAACAATTCGCGTGTCGGAAAGGCGATCAGGCTGAGTTCATCCACCGGCACCCCGTCTTGCTTTTCGGGCGGGCGCAGAATGGTGAAATGCACCAGATCAACCGAGGCATCGGATTTCAGCAGATTGCGCCAGACGCGTTCGCCGGCATGCGGCTCGCCCGAGACCAGCAGCACGCGCAGCCGGTCGCGCACGCCGTTGATCTGCACCACGGCGGCGTTGTTGCGGTCGGTTAGCTCACCTTCGGCGGGGGCAAGGCTGAATTGCAGCACGTTCATGCCGCCATGCGGCAGCTTGACCGGCAGTTCCAATTCCTCACCCACCGGAACGCTATAGGTCACAGGCTCATCGGCATCGACGGTGATGGTCAGATCGGCCTCGGGGCCGATGGAGGCAGGCACAGCGCCCTGATCTTCAACCTTCAGCTTCAGCTTGAATTCCTCGCCGATGATGGCGAAAGCCGGGGCGTCGGTGACGATCAAGCGGCGGTCCCAATCGGTTTTCTTGCCGGTCAGCAGAACATGCAAAGGTGCAGGTAATGAGGGTGCAAGGCCAAGGTCATGGACCTGGCCATCGGTGATCATGATGGCCCCGGCCAGACGGGCGCGGGGTTCGGCGGCAATCGCCTCAGCCAGAGCTGTCATCGCCAAGGAGCCCGCGTCCTCGGCCCCGTCGCCAAAGCGCACGACGCGCAATTCGGTGTTGGGCAGGGCGGCGACTTCGGCCCTAACCGCTTTCACCGCGCTTTCGGTCTGCGTCGGGCGGTCGGAAAGCTGTTGGCTGCTGCTGTCATCGACCACCAGAATGATGATATCGGACAGGGGCTTGCGATCTTCTTCCTGCAAGACCGGATTGGCGAGGGCTGCCAGAAGCGTGATTGCGGCCAAGCTGCGCAGCGGCCAGCCCTTTAGCCCGCGCCAAAGCGCAAGGATCAGCATGATCAGCGCAAACGCGGCCAGGCCCCACAGGATCGGCAGGCCGATCAGCGGGTCGAAAAGGACAGAGCGCGTCATTGCCCCAGCCTTTCCAGCAAGGCCGGCACATGCACCTGATCGGATTTATAATTCCCGGTCAGCACATGCATGATCACATTCACCCCAAAGCGCAGCGCCATTTCGCGCTGACGATCCCCGCCAAAGCCGCGACCAATAGGATACATCGGCTGGCCGTTGGCATCGGTGGCCCAGGCGGCGGCCCAGTCATTGCCGCCGATGATCACCGGCGTCACCCCATCATTCAGGTTGCGAAACGGCATCCCCTTGGCCTGTTCGGCATCGGGGGGCGAGGCCTCAACCCAGAGCGGACTGTCGACAAAGCGACCGGGGAAATCCTTGAGCAGATAGAAACTGCGGGTCAGAACATGATCTTGCGGGATTTGCTCCAGCGGTGGGATATCAAGCCCTGCGGCGATGCGTTGCAGCGCCTGACCTTCGGGAGTGGTGCCCGAAAGGCCCGCGATATCGCCGTCGCGGGTGTCAAACAAGATCATGCCGCCCGTGCGCAGATAGCGGTTCAGTTTTTCATAGGCGGCGGCAGAGGGTGTGGCCTCATCTGCGGTGACCGGCCAATACAGAAAGGGGAAAAACGCCAGCTCGTCCTTTTCGATATTCACCGCCATCGGGTTTTCCGGCTCGACCGAGGTGCGATTCCAGAGCGCGGTAGAAAGCCCGAACAGCCCCGCGCGAGAGGTCTCATCAACCCGCGCGTCGCCCGAGGTGACATAGGCCAGCACCACGCCGCTGGTGGCCTGAATCGCAAAATCATCCGCCGCATCGGCGCGCGATTGCTGCGGCATCAGCATCAGCGACAGCAAGAGACAGGCCAGCGTGGCCACCTTGTTCAACCGTGCAGACAAGCGGCCCGACAGCCAAAGTGCCGCCAGAATATCAATCGACAGCAGGATCAGCGCGGTCGCCAAAAGCATCCCCATCAGCGCCTGTTGCTGTACCACATCCAACCCCTCAACCACCACATTTGCAGGCCAAACCGCTGGCGTGATCGCTGTATCTTGCCCCACGGCGTTCAGAGCCACCCTACGATCCGCCCCGCCGTAAAGCCCGGTCGGGATCGCCGCCGATGGGCCGTTCATCAGCGCTGCCGCCAGTTCCTCGCCCCGGACACCCCCGATTGCGCCCGCATCTTGCGGCTGGCCATAGCCATCCAGCACATGATCGGCAACCCAGATTTGCCCGGCCAGATCCTTGGCTTCGGGCTGGGCGGGTTTGGTGGAAACGGTCAGCCGCTCCAGCATCTGCACAAACAGGCCCGACAACGGCAGGTTTGACCATTCGGCATTGGCGGTAACGTGAAACAGCACCACCTGGCCCTGGCCCACTTCGGACCTTGTAACCAGCGGGGTGCCATCCTCCAGTGCTGCGATCGTATGCTCGGCCAGATCGGGATCGGGCTGGGCCAGAACCTGTTGGTTCACAGCAATATCGCCGGGCAGGGGCAGGCCGTGAAAGGGCGAGTCCTCGGGGAAAGCGGCCAGTGCCTTGGGCTCGCCCCAACTCATGGCGCCACCGACCGAGCGGCCACCCTCCCGCAGCCGAACCGGCATCAGCGGATCGCCGTCGCGCCCGGTATCGGAGGCGGCAATCTTCGGCCCGGCAAAGCGCAACAGCAAACCGCCACCGTCAAGCCAATCCAACAGCCCATCGGTTTCGGTTTGGGTCAGCTTGGCAACATCGGCCAGCACAATGACATCGGGTTTTGCCGCCAGCACGTCCAAAAGCCCGCCGTCGATCAGATCTGCCACAGGCATCAGGGCTTGGCGCAGGTAATGGGTGGGAGAGAGCAGTTGCAGCCCTTCACGGTCTGCCGTGCCACCGATCAGCGCCACCTTGCGGCGTTTCAGGCTGTCATCGGCAAGGCTGACAGCGCCCGTGGCGCGCTGGCCGATGATTTCAAAGCGTTGCACGCGGTTACGCAACTCGGGCGGCATTTCAAGGGCTGCGGTTGCCTCGGCCTCTCCGGTGGCAAAGGCCAGTTTGGCGCGGGCAAGTTCGCGGTCAATGCCCGAAGGGTCGGGGCCGCGTGCGATGACTTCGATCTCGGACGCGGGGCCAGCGGGCAGGCGAGTGGCGGTCAGTTGCACCGCTCCGCCCTCGAATTTCGCCGGGCGCAAGGCGTAAAGCGGGCGCGGTGATTGGAAAACCCGCAGGTTGCCGCGATCAGCAAGGGCCGCTTGCAGATCGGCGCGCCCGTTGTGAGCCAGCCCGTCTGACAGCCAGAAACTGTCAAACCTGCCCTCGGGCAGGGCCGTGGCCCAGGCAGCCATATCGCCGGGCAGCCAAGCCCTGGGGGCAAGGCCTGCGATGCGCCCTGCCCAAGCCTCGGCGGTTTGGAAAATTGGCGCTTCGGGCGCATCGGTCAGCAAGGCCACCGCAACCGGGCGGCCTGCGCGACTCGCCTCGGCCAAAGCCTCTCCGGCGCGCTCGATCCGGCGCGGCCAATCGCGGGCATCGGCCCAGCCACCATCCATCAGCACCAAAAGCGGCGCGGTTCCGCTTTGCGGCGGGGCGGGATGCAGGATCGGCCCGGCAAAGCCCAGAATTGCTGCCCCAATCGCCGCTGCGCGCAGCAAGAGCAGCCACCACGGCGTCTTGTCGGTCTCGTTCTCGTTGTCCTTTAGCCCCAACAGCAAGGCCACGCCGGGAAACCTCCGGCGGATCGGGGCTGGGGGAATGGCGCGCAGCAACAGCCACAGGATCGGCAGCGCGATCAGGCCCAACAAAAGCCAAGGCGAGGTGAAGGCAAGGGCGGCAAAACTCATCTGTCGCCCCCAAGCGCGGCATAGGCC
>JAGPBG010000120.1 GCA_018063485.1 Cypionkella sp. | reverse complement strand
CGACACGGTCTGGGTTCATGCACGTCTGGAGCGAGACTCGGACGGCGACCTTGGAACCATCAAGGCGGGCTTTGAAAACATCGCCGAAGGTGAAAAGGTCTATCACCTGATCCGCGACCTGCAGGGAAGGACCGACACATGACCCCTGATCAAGACCGCAAACCAACCAAGTCAGAGATGCGCACGGGCGGCATGGTCGCCACGGCGGTGCTGGTGTTTCTGGCACTGTTTACGGTGGCGTTTGTCTGGATGGCGGGGTGAGGAGTGGGCATGGATTTCGCCAAAGAAACTGAGCCGCTATATCTTGAGGCCCTGAAATTTATGCCCTGTTCCGTCAAATCCAAAGCGAGGCACAATGACCCTTCACTTCACCAATGCCCGCCTGATCAACCCGGAAGCCGGGACGGATGATGTCGGGTCGCTGACCGTCGAGAATGGCGTGATCGTGGCGATTGACTCGGAAGCCCCCCAGGGGGCGGAGGTGCGGGAGTGTGGTGGGCATTGTCTTGCCCCCGGCATCGTCGACTGGGGTGTCAAGATCGGCGAGCCGGGAGAGCGGCACCGCGAAAGCTTTCGCAGCGCCGGGTTGGCGGCGGCGGCGGGCGGCGTGACCACGATCATCGCGCGCCCTGACACCTCGCCTGCCATCGACACCCCCGAGACGCTGGAGTTTGTCACCCGGCGCGCGGCGGAATCGGTGGTGCGAATCCGCCACATGGCCGCGCTGACCAAGGGGCGCGCGGGCCATGAGATGACCGAGCTCGGCTTTTTGCTGGATGCAGGCGCGATTGCGTTCACCGATGTGTTTGCGGTGACAAATGATACCAAGAGTCTGGCCCGCGCGCTGACCTATGCGCGCTCGCTTGGTGCTTTGGTGATCGGGCATCCGCAAGAGCCGGGGCTATCGGCGGGGGTCTCGGCGACCAGCGGCAAGTTTGCCTCATTGCGCGGCCTGCCTGCGGTGTCGAGCATGGCCGAGCGCATCGGATTGGACCGCGATATCGGTATGGTTGAGATGACGGGCGTGCGCTATCACGCTGATCAAATCACCACGGCGCGCAGTCTGCCTGCGTTGGAGCGCGCCAAGGCCAACGGGTTTGACATCACGGCAGGGGTTTCCATCCACCACCTGACGCTGAACGAATTTGACGTGGGCGATTACCGCACCTTCTTCAAATTCACCCCGCCACTCAGATCAGAAGATGATCGTCTGGCCATGGTGCAGGCGGTGGCGGATGGGCTGATTGATATGATCGGCTCGTTCCACACCCCGGCGGATGAAGAAAGCAAGCGGCTGCCGTTCGAAGAGGCGGAAGCCGGCGCGGTGGGGTTGCAGACATTGCTGCCTGCGGCGTTGCGGTTGTATCATGCGGGGGCAATGGATTTGCCGGGCCTGTTCCGGGCGATGGCGCTGAATCCCGCGCGGCGGTTGGGCCTGCCGCAAGGACGGTTGGCGGTGGGGGCACCTGCGGATCTTGTGCTGTTTGACCCTGATGCGCCTTATCTGCTGGACCGGGCCACTTTGGCCTCAAAATCCAAGAACACGCCCTTTGACGGGCAGCGGATGGAGGGTAAGGTGCTGGCAACCTATGTGGCCGGGGTTCCGGTGTTTCAGGCAGGATGAGCGATGCCCCAAATTACCTCTGATCCAATGGTTTTGGCACTGGTGGCGGTGCTTGCCTATCTGCTTGGCTCGATCCCTTTTGGCCTTGTGATCACCCGCGCGCTGGGCCTGGGTGATTTGCGCAAGATCGGGTCGGGAAATATCGGCGCAACCAATGTGTTGCGAACCGGGAACAAGGGCGCGGCGCTGGCCACGCTGTTGCTTGATGCGGGCAAGGGCGGGGTTGCGGTGCTGATCGCGCGGATGATGCTGGGCGAGGATGCAGCGCAAATGGCGGCATTGACGGCGTTTCTGGGCCATCTTTTCCCGGTCTGGCTGGGGTTCAAGGGCGGCAAGGGTGTGGCAACCTTTTTGGGCACTTTGCTTGCGCTGGCTTGGCCCGTGGGTCTTGCGGCCTGTGCCACTTGGGCGGTTACGGCGGCCATCACGCGGATATCGTCGCTGTCGGCACTGGTTGCAGCCGCACTTGCAAGCCTGTGGGCCTTTGCCTTTGGTCAGGGGCGAATGATCTTTTTGATCATGGTGCTGACACTGCTGGTTTATATCCGGCATTGGGCGAATTTGCAGCGGCTCAAAGCCGGGACCGAACCAAAGATCGGCGCAAAAAAACTCTGATCTAATGGCGCATCAGCGCCATAAGACAGGTTCGCACACCGGCCCTTTAGAGCGCATTGGCCCTTTAGAGCGCATTGAATTCAATTTGACACAACGCGCTTTAGCGTTGCGACAGCTTTTCCAAGGCCTCGGCAGAGCGTTTGGTATTTTGATAAATGCCGATGCCCATGTAAAGAAAGCCACCGACAAAGACCACATAGATCCCGCCGAAAATCAGGATCAGCAAACCCGCCAGCGGCCCCGGCATGTTGCTTTGACCCCCCATGTGGCCCGCGCCCATCAAGGCCGCGCCTGCACCGACGAGCACGCCAAGACCGAGAATGATCACTATTGCAGAAACAAGTTTTTCAAGTGAATTGATGAAGAAGTCGCGCATCATTTCAGCCCTCTGTAGCGTTTTCCATTTGCGATGGCTTTGCCACCCATACAAATGCTAGTCCACTTAGAGGCAATGACGCAAGGATTGCGGCCTAACCTCGGATTATCTGCATGTCTTGCCCAAGGCGTCAGAGGCTGGATGCGTCATATATCCGGCGCAGATCGCCGCCCCATTCGCCCTTGTAAAGCGCAAGCCAATGGTCGGCCTGCACCGCTTCTTTGGAAAGTGAGGCAACCAGCGGGGCGAGGTAGCGCTGTTCGTCATGTCCGCGCGCCGCAAGACCTGCGTGTGACAGGCCCACGGCGGCACGGGCAAGGTCAAGCAGTTTGACGCCATTCGCCTCGCCTTGCAGGGCGGAAACAGAGGCTGCGACACGCAGGCCCTCGCGGGTTTCCGCATTAAGGCCTTTGACCAGATCCCAAGCGGCATCAAGGGCTGTCTGATCATACATCAGGCCGACCCAAAAGGCGGGCAGCGCGTCGATATGGGCCTGATCGCCGCAATCAGCGCCACGCATTTCGATGTATTTCTTGACGCGGGCTTCGGGGAAAACGGTGGTCATATGGTCGGCCCAATCCGACAGGGTAGGCTTTTCGCCAGGAAGGGCGGGGAGTGCGCCGCGCAAAAAATCGCGGAAGGATTGGCCGAGTGCGTCGATATATTTGCCATCACGATAGACGAAATACATCGGCACATCGAGAACCCAATCAACATAGGCCTGAAAGCCGAAATTGCCTTCAAAGGCGAAAGGCAGCATTCCGGTGCGGGAATCATCGAGACCCCGCCAAATGCGCGAGCGCCATGATTTGTGGCCGTTCAGCTTGCCGTCAAAGAACGGGCTACTGGCAAAAAGCGCAGTTGCCACCGGCTGTAAAGCCAGCGCCACGCGCAGTTTTTTCACCATATCGGCCTCGGACGCATAGTCGAGATTCACCTGAACGGTGCAGGTGCGATACATCATTTGGGTGCCATGGGTGCCGACTCGGCCCATGTAGTCGGTCATCAACCGGTAGCGGCCCTTGGGCATCACCGGCATCTGGGCATGGCTCCATTCGGGAGCGGCCCCGATCCCCATGAAGCGCACACCCATCGGGCCGGCGATGCTTTGCACCTCATCAAGGTGGTTTTGCAACTCGGCAGCGTTTTCGTGCAGCGTGGTCATCGGTGCGCCGGAAAGTTCAAACTGCCCGCCCGGTTCCAGGCTGATATTGGCACCGTTACGGGTCATGCCAATGGTGTTGCCGGCCTCTTGCACCGGGGTCCAGCCATATCGGGATTCGAGCGCCGCGAACAAGGCGGAAACCGAGCGCTCGCCCGCATAGGGCAGCGGCGCGCGGCTGTCGGTAAGCCAGCCAAATTTCTCATGCTCGGTGCCGATGCGCCAATCGGAGGCAGGTTTGTTGCCCGACTCCATATAGGCGGCAAGTTGGACAAAATCTTCGATGGGGCCACCGCCGGACTGAGGGATAGACATCGGGCAGCGCCCCTTCCAATTGCGATTCAGCGAATACAGGTGAAGCGGCGGCGCGGGACTGTCAAGGCCGCGCGCGCGGCTGTGACAAAAGCGTCACCCGCTTTGGGTCATGCCCTTGCCTGCCCTGCGCCAGATTGTGCGGGTTTCGCCCGCCAGTGCAAGCGCGCTGCTGCGATCAACTGCCGCACGGGCGGGCGACAGGGCTGCGACCAACAAGCCGGAATCCATTCCGGGCAAAGTGGCAAAGGCATCGAAGAGCCGCTCGGCACCAGCAGCATCGACCGGGATCAACAGGGCCTGCCCATCGGCCTGTTTCAGCCGCCAAAGCCTGCGTCCGCGCAGTGTGAGAAGCCGTAGTTCGACAAGTTCCACGATGCTGACAAACCCGCCTGCTTCGGGGCCAAGATAACCGATCTGTGCCTCGTCGACCTCGACCACACCCGGCGCGTCGATGTCTTGGGCAAAGCGGATGCGCCGCCATGCCATGACGGCCCAGGCCACAGACCATCCGGTCAGGACAAAGCCTATGGGGGCAAGCAGCAGCCCGCCAAGCCGAATCAGCCAAAGCCCCGCTCCGGCAAGCACCGCCGCTGCGATCATTTCACGATAGCGATGGGCAAGGGCTGTGACCTCGGGGCGGATCAAGACCAATCCCCCAGTGCTGCTTGCCACAGAGTCAGGGCGGCAACGGCGGCAGTATCGGCGCGCAGGATGCGCGGGCCAAGGGTGAGGGGATGCACGAAGGTCAAGGCGCGCAGGCGGGTCTGTTCATCGAGGGAAAAGCCGCCCTCGGGGCCGATCAGGATGGCGGCAGGGGTCGGTTCGGTGAGGCCGCAAAGGGCTGGAGTTCGGCCTGCCAGGGCCTCGTCGCACCAGTAGAGGCGGCGTGTGGCGTCCCAATTGGCGAGGAGCTTGTCGAGGCGGATCAGGTCGGCCACTTCGGGAACATAGGTGGCCCCACATTGCTCGGCGGCCTCAGTGGCATGGGCTTGAAGGCGGTCCTGGCGGATGCGTTCGGAATTGGTGTGGCGGGTTTGAACGGGGAGGATGCGGGCCGCCCCCAGTTCCACCGCCTTTTCGACGATGAAATCGGTGCGGGCCTTTTTGATCGGGGCAAAGATCAGCCACAGGTCTGGCGGCAGACGCAAGGGTGCCGATTGGGTCTGCGCGATCAACACACCGCCGCGCTTGCCGGTTTCGGCAACGGTCGCCTGCCATTCGCCATCGCGCCCGTTGAACAGCGCCACCGCTGCCCCGCGTGAGAGGCGCATGACATTGAAAAGATAGTTCGCCTGTGCCTCGGACAAGGCCACGGCTTGCCCTGCGGCCAAGGGCTGATCTACATAGAGCCTGATTTTTGCATCTGACATGAGACTGAACCTATGACCGAGCCGCAGCAAATGCCAGAGGCCAGCCGTGTTGTCGATGCGCCTGCGGGCAATTGGGTGGACAAGTATGCGCCACCCGCCGCAAGGCCGTTTCTGCGATTGAGCCGGGCAGATCGGCCGATTGGCACCTGGCTGCTGTTGATTCCGTGCTTTTGGGGGATTACGCTGGCGGCACTGGTCGACGGTTACAAGCCGTTGGATTTGTGGCTGGTGCTGTCGGCCTCAATCGGGGCGTTTTTGATGCGCGGAGCGGGCTGCACCTGGAACGACATCACCGATCGCCATATTGACGCCAGCGTGGCGCGCACAAGGTCGCGGCCTTTGCCCTCGGGGCAGGTGAGCGTGCGGGGCGCGCTGATCTGGATGGGCGTGCAGGCGGCGCTGGGGGCGGTGATCTTGTTCAGCTATAACGGGCTGGCAATCGGGTTGGGGGTGGCCTCGCTGGCATTGGTGGCGATTTACCCTTTTGCCAAACGCTTTACATGGTGGCCGCAAGTATTTTTGGGGCTGGCGTTCAATTGGGGCGCCTTGCTGCTTTATGCCGCCCATGCGGGGCAGTTGAGTCTGTCGGCGCTGTTGCTTTACGGCGCCGGGATCACCTGGACACTGTATTATGACACGATCTATGCCTGTCAGGATCTGGATGACGATGCGCTGATCGGGGTGAAATCGACGGCGCGGCTGTTTGGGGCGGATACGCGGCGTTGGCTGTGGGGGTTTAACGGCGCGACGGTGGTGCTGATGGGGGCGGCCGTGGTGGCGCTGCCGCTGCCGCCCTCGGGGGTTCTGTCGACGCTGATGGCGCTGGGCGGGGTCTGGGCCTTTGGCTGGCATATGGTCTGGCAGATGCGGCGGTTAAGAGTGGAAGAGCCGGCGTCATGCCTTGCCGTATTCCGGTCAAACCGCGATGCGGGATTGGTTGCTGCGCTGTTTCTCGCCGCTGCGGTCTTGCTTTGATTGCAAGGGCCTGCCATGCGGCTTATGCAGTTTTTGGCGCACTGGCGGCCCCTCTGCTTATCCCTTTGACTGTTTGGATGTTCTGACCTCGTGACGTTTCTGCGCAAAATTCAGCTTAACCAGACGCAATTGGCCATTTTCGCCTTTGTGGTGGCGGCGCTCGTTTGCGCGATGATTGCCTATCTGGCGGCTTTGGTGATCGAGAATCGCTCGGCCGCGGCGGTAAAATCGCGGTTGCTGACGGATGGAATCACCTGGGCGACGGTTGCGGCGGATGGATTGCAGGTGCATCTGAGCGGCACCGCGCCGAATGAGGCCGCGCGCTATCGGGCGGTCAATCTGGCGGGAACCGAAGTGGAATCATCGCGCATCCGCGACAATCTGGATGTGGCCCCCACCAAGATGATCCAAGCGCCGCGCTTCTCGGTTGAGATGCTGCGCAATGATGATGGCATACAACTGATCGG
>JAGPBG010000119.1 GCA_018063485.1 Cypionkella sp. | reverse complement strand
TGGCGCGCAGGGCCGCGATTGCCGTCTCCACCTCGGCGATGATCGCCTCAACCGCAACCCCGCGCTTCTCTGCCAGTTTGGCCAGCGATTGCGGATGCCCTTTTATCATCGGCAGGCCCGCCAGATGGCCCAAGTCCTGCGCCTCCAGATGCCAAGACCGCGCGATATATCCCACCGTCATCCACGACTCTACGGTCTGATTGTGATGCGCAGGGTTCGACCAATAGCTCGTGAAAAAGATCAGCCGCCCGGCGAAAAACAACGTCATCGCGCAGGCCAGCACAAAGGCCGTAACGAGGCCCGGCCGCTGCCGGATCAGTTTCATCATCACCGCAACTCCTTGATCCCGCGCCCGATCCCCTCCAGCGTCATCGGCACCATCCGCCCGCCGAAAATCTGCGCGATCAAGCCAACCGAACGCGTATATCCCCACTCGCCCTCGGGCAAGGGATTGATCCACAGATGATTGGGCCATTGCAGACAGGCCCGGTTCAACCAAACCTGGCCCGCCTCTGGGTTCCAATGCTCATTCGCGCCGCCCGGTTGCAAGATCTCATAGGGGCTCATCGCCGCGTCGCCCACAAAAATGCACTTGTAATCAGACCCATAGCGCCGCAACACCTCGGCTGTGGAAATCTGCGCCGCCCAACGGCGCTGGTTTTCGCGCCAGACGCCTTCATAAAGGCAGTTGTGAAAATAGAAGGCCTCAAGATGTTTGAACTCGGCCCTTGCCGCCGAAAACAACTCTTCCATCACCTTGACATGCGGGTCCATCGAGCCGCCAACGTCCAGAAACAACAACACCTTGACCGCATTGCGCCGCTCGGGGTGCATCTGCACATTCAGCCAGCCTTGTTCGGCTGTGGCGCGAATGGTGCCTGCCATGTCCAACTCATCCGCCGCCCCATCGCGCGCCCAGGCCCGCAGCCGGCGCAGCGCCACCTTGATGTTGCGGGTGCCCAATTCCACCCGGTCATCCAGATCGCGAAACGCCCGCTTGTCCCAGACCTTGACCGCGCGCCCATGCCGCCCCTGATCCTGCCCGATCCGCACACCTTCGGGGTTGTAACCATAGGCGCCAAAGGGCGAAGTGCCCGCCGTGCCCACCCATTTGTTGCCACCCTGATGGCGGCTCTTTTGCTCGGCCAACCGCTCGCGCAGCGCCTTCATCAATTCGTCAAACCCGCCCAGCGCCGCAATCGCCGCCCGCTCTTCGGCGCTCAGATGTTTTTCGGCCAGCTTTTCCAACCACTCGCGCGGCAGGTCCAGCGCCTCCAGTACATCGGCGGGGGCCAGCGCCTCAAGCCCGGCAAAGGACGCGGCAAAGGCGCGGTCAAACCGGTCAAGGTGGCGCTCGTCCTTGACCATGACGCAGCGCGCCAGGTAATAGAACGCTTCGGCGTCATAGGTCGCCAGACCCGCCGCCATGGCTTCGAGAAATCCCAGATATTCGCGCAAGGATACCGGCACGCCCTCGGCCCGCAAGGCCTGAAAGAAGGGCGCGAACATCGGGGCTAGCCCGCCAGATAGCGGTGCAGGAAAATAGTGCCGAACAGGCCCGCCAGCGCACCGATGATGCCGTAAACGGCAGCCCATTGCAGCATGTCCAGCTTGCGCCCACCCCGGCGGCGCGCATTGAACGCCCCCAAGACCACGCCGATCAGAAATCCGCCCAAAACGATCACAGGCCCCGCCCCCATTTTTGCCGGGGGCAGGCCAGCGGCCTAGCTCCGGCGTCCGCGCGCGCCCAAAGAGGAAACTTCGGCCATTCGCGCGCGCAACTGTTGCTCTGATCCAAAGCCATAGCGCGCCCAGCCCAGACTGTCGAGGCGCAGAGATTTCGCCTCCGCTGCCTGTCCGCTGTTGTCCAGGGCCTGGGCCTTGATCAGCATCAGGGTTGCGGTCAGCGCCGCATTCTGCGCCGATTTGGCCACCGGCAAAGCGCGATCTACAAGGGCTATCGCCTGTTCATTCTGGCCCGAAGACAGCGCGATTGCGGCCAACTGCATATCGCAATGGGCGGCGTGAATGGCCATTCCGGGCTTGCTGCGATAAATCCGCCCAGCCTCGCCAAAGGCGCGCACCGCATTTTCCGGGTCTGACGCAATCGCCGCCCGCCCGACTGCGAAATAGCTGAACGCCAGCCTCCCATCCTGCCAGCCCTGCGCCAAGGCAATCGACAGCATCCGTTGTGCTGCGACCGACCGGCTTGCCGGACTGCCTGATGGGCCGAAGGCCGCCTCAACCGAATTGATCCAGCCGCGCGGCGACATCGACTGTGGTGGGGAGCCGCCCGCCGATCGCCCCGCCGGATGCAGGCGCGCCAAAAGCTCGGGCAGACGCCTGGCCACCTCGGCCTCATTCATCCCGCTTCGCAATTCGGGAGAATAATGCAGCCGCAACATCAGCATATCAAAGCTGGTCAGCACGGTGTTGAAATTGTCGTCGTTGAAGATCGAATCGGGCAGGCGAAACAGATCGTTCAGCGGGCCCATTGCTTGCGACACTTCCTCATGCAGGCAGTCGCGTACTTCTTGCGGGCTGGTGTCGGATGGGATGAAGGCAATCGCATGCTCGCGCTGAACCACTGTAGCCCAATCAACATCCGAGCTGTTGCGCTTGGCCTTGTACTCGGCAAAAGAGCGCACCCGCGGCACGGTGAAACAGGCCGCCGACGGCACCGATTTTTGCAATTCGTGGCGAGTCACAAATTCAATTGTCACCGAGGGCGCTTCACCTTTACGCGCTGTACGCACATTCAATCCCGCCTCGGACCGATAACGCGTGATCAGTTTTGCCAGTTCGATGGGCGCAGTTGGCGGCACATCACCCATCATCGCGATCACGATTTCACTCTCAAATCGGCTAAGCACCGGCAACGCCCGCCCGCTTTCCATCCTGAATGCCAGATCCAGGAAATCGCGCGCCAATTCGGTATTCGAGCGATTGCCCAAGGGCGCCACGGGGCCGCTGACGGCTTGAACCGAGGGCAGAATGATGCCGTTGTTAAGATCGGTCGGATAGTTCTTTGACACCTGTGCAACAGGCGGCGGCGAAACGCAGGCGGTGGCCAGCCCGAGCGGCAGGGTCAGGGCAATCATGGAAATCAAACGCATGGCTTGGCAGCTCTTCACGAAGGGTTGCGAGGGGCAGGGGCCCCCCATTTACGGTATTGACGGCAAATGCGAGTCCCGCTGCAAGGGGCGTTGCTTTTGCACAGAATGCCCGCGCATCCACCACAAAGCCTTGGCCTTCGCCCGTCGCGTCAGATCTTGCGCCGCCTTTTTCGTTGCGTATCGTCATGTAACCTTGCGGCGCAGCACCGCAAACATCCATTTCAACACGCCAAGACAGGTCGGAACAGGTCACGATCCGCACCGTGCTCTTCTCCGCAAAAGGTGAAACCCATCGCTTTCGCCCTGAACATCTGACCGCGCAGTGGCCAATTGCCGTTCCCAAAAAACCGAATTTCCAGATCCGGCCGCACGATATCGTGAGACCGGTAAAACGCCAATTTCTGGGCCATATTGAGCGACACTTAAGCATGTTTCACCTTCAGGGTGAGACAACAGGCAAGCAGTGTCGATACGGCGGCGGGTTTGTGTCAATCTTTGGATTTATGCGATTTCAACGCCCACCACCCCTTGAGGTCATCGGCAAGGAAAAGCCCATATTTTCCCGGTCGCCCTCACCCGATGTTTCAATTTCCGTCAAGATTTCGTTATTCTGTGAGATGATTTTGGCAAGATCGTGGCCAAGGCCAGGCAATCGCACCCGATTCGGCAAGAAATCCTCCGTCATTCCTATCGACCCTCAGCGTTGTGCGCGCGCCATGAACGCCAGTCGTTCAAACAGATGCACATCTTGCTCGTTTTTCAGCAGGGCTCCGTGCAGCCGTGGCAGCGCATGTTTGCCCTCGCGCCGCAAATCCTCGGGGGCCAGATCCTCGGCCAGGAGCAGCTTCAGCCAGTCCAGCACTTCCGAAGTGGAGGGTTTCTTTTTCAGACCCGGCGTTTCGCGCAATTCGAAAAACTGCGTCAAAGCCGTAGCCAGCAGCGCCTCTTTGATCCCCGGAAAATGCACCCGCACAATTTGCGCCAGTGTTTCAGGATCGGGAAAGCGGATGAAGTGGAAAAAACACCGTCGCAAGAATGCGTCGGGCAATTCCTTTTCATTGTTGGATGTGATGATCACTACCGGCCGATGCAGCGCCCGCACGGTTTCATTGGTTTCATAGACATGAAACTCCATCCGGTCGAGTTCTTGCAACAGATCATTTGGAAACTCGATATCGGCCTTGTCGATCTCGTCGATCAGCAAAACCACCCGTTCGGGCGAGGTGAACGCCTGCCACAGTTTGCCGCGCCGGATATAGTTGCCCACCTCATGCACCCGCGCCTCACCCAACTGGCTGTCGCGCAAGCGGCTGACCGCATCATATTCATAAAGCCCCTGCTGCGCCTTGGTGGTCGATTTCACATGCCATTCGATCAAGTCCATCCCCAGGGCCTGTGCCACTTGCCGGGCCAGTTCGGTCTTGCCGGTTCCGGGCTCGCCCTTGACCAACAAAGGCCGCTGCAAAACCACCGCCGCGTTCACCGCCACTGCCAGATCTTGCGAAACTACATAGTCGGGCGTGCTGTCAAATTTCATTTTCTACTCAAGGTTATGCGGCCAAGGGGCGGGTGGACCCTAAACCTGCCCCAAAAAACACGCAACCGCTAGTGACAAGCGCATCGCTTTCCTTTAAGTGACCGCCAACAGGGAGTGCGGCATGACAGAAGCCAAGCTGTCGGCGCGGCCCGACCAAGTGGAGAATGCAGATATGAAAGCCGAGATTTTCCTGCCTGATGATTACCGTCCGGCAGAGAACGAGCCTTTCATGAATGAGCGGCAGTTGGAATATTTCCGCCGCAAGCTGGTGGTCTGGAAACAAGACCTGCTCGACCAATCCGCCGAAACCATCGACAATCTGCAAGATTCTGGCCGCAATGTGCCTGACATTGCTGATCGCGCCTCGGAAGAAACCGATCGTGCGCTGGAACTGCGCACCCGCGACCGTCAACGCAAGCTGGTGTCGAAAATCGACGCCGCCCTGCGCCGGATCGAGAACGACGAATTTGGCTATTGCGAAATGACCGGCGAGCCGATCAGCCTCAAACGCCTTGATGCCCGCCCCATCGCCACCATGACGCTGGAGGCTCAGGAAAAGCACGAGCGTCGCGAGAAAGTGCATCGCGACGATTGACCCAGGCAGTTTGGCTTGCGGTCAGGCCGCTAAACGGCACATGATCACGCCGGACCCTTGGGTCCGGTGTTTTGCTTTGGGGGGCAAGCCAGTGCTGGGAACTGAAATCACCATTATCGGGGCAGGGGTTGCCGGTCTGGCCTTGTCGCGTGCCCTGGCCTTGAAAGGTGCGGCCGTCACCGTTCTGGAACAAGCCGATGCCGTTCGTGAAGTGGGGGCGGGTTTGCAAATCTCGCCCAACGGTGCCGTGGTGCTGCGCGAGTTGGGTCTGGGCGCGGCCCTTGAATCTGCCTCGATGCAGGCGCGCGCGGTCAGGCTTTGCGATGGCCTTTCCGGCGACAAGGTTCTGGAGATGGATCTTGCCCGTCTGCGCCCGGCGCATGGCTATCATTTTCTACACCGTGTCGATCTGATCGAGCTGCTGAAGCAAGGTGCTGAGGCGGCTGGCGTCACCTTGCGCTTGTTGCATAAAGTCACATCGCTTGATCTGACCGGCACCCGCGCATTGCTTGCCACATCCACCGGGGAATCGCTTTCGCCCACGATCTTGATCGGTGCCGACGGCCTGCACTCGCTTACCCGTGCGGCGCTGAATGGTCAGTCGGCGCCGTTTTTCACTCATCAAGTCGCGTGGCGTGCCTTGATCCCTGAACAGCCCGGTGCCGTCCCCGTTGCCGAGGTGCATATGGGGCCGGGCCGTCATCTGGTCAGCTATCCGCTGCGCGGCGGCACCCTGCGCAACATCGTGGCTGTTGAAGAACGTAGCCGCTGGGCCGAGGAAAGCTGGTCGCTGCGCGATGATCCGATGGATTTGCGGCTGGCTTTTGAGGCGTTCAGCCCCCGTGTGCGCGGCTGGCTTGATCAGGTGCAAGATGTCTATCTCTGGGGCCTTTTCCGCCACGAGGTTGCGCGAGACTGGACGCGGATCTTGCCCGCAGGTGGGGTGGCAATCCTGGGTGATGCCGCCCATCCCACCTTGCCGTTCCTTGCCCAAGGCGCATCAATGGGACTGGAAGACGCTTGGGTGCTGGCAGATCGCTTGGCATCCTTGCCTCTGCCCGAGGCTTTGGCTGCCTATCAGGCCGCCCGCGCGCCCCGCACCAGACGGATTGTCGCCGCAGCCACCTCCAACGCCCGCTCTTATCATCTGTCGGGCGTTAGCCGCTCGCTGGCCCATACTGCGCTGAAAATCGGCGGCACCCTTGCCCCCGGTCTGGCCCTGCGCCGCTTCGATTGGCTGTATGATTTCGACGTGACCAAAGCCTAAGCCGCCAGATCAATCCACACCGGCACATGATCCGAAGGTTTATCCCCAGCCCGCACCTGTTTGTCGATCTGGCAATCTTCTAACAGATCGGCGGCTTGCGGTGACAGCAATAGATGATCAATCCTGATGCCGTTGTTGCGCTCCCAAGCCCCGGCCTGGTAATCCCAAAACGAATAAAACCCCGCCGCCTGATTACGCACACGAAACGCGTCGGTCAGGCCAAGATTGACCAAACGGCGATAGGCCGCGCGGGTTTGCGGCAAGAACAGCGCATCCTCAACCCAGGCTTCGGGCCTGGCCGCATCTTCGGCTTGCGGGATCACATTGTAATCGCCGCAAATCACCAGCGGCTCTTCATCGCGCAGCAAAGTCTCGACACGGGCCTGCATCCGCGCCATCCATGCCAGTTTATAAT
>JAGPBG010000118.1 GCA_018063485.1 Cypionkella sp. | reverse complement strand
TTATGTGATTAAAGACCAGGAGTTCGTCGATGCGATCATCGAGCGGGCACGGGCGGCCAGATGCTCGGCGCTGGTACTGACGCTGGATCTGCAAATTCTGGGGCAGCGGCACAAGGATTTGAAGAACGGGCTGACCACGCCACCGCGATTGACCTTGCCCAATATCGTCGACATGATGCTGAAGCCGCGCTGGTCTTTGGGCATGCTCGCCACGCCACGCCGGACCTTCCGCAATATTGTGGGCCATGCCAAGGGTGTGACTGATCTGGCCAATCTGACGGCCTGGACCAATGAACAATTCGACCCATTGCTGACTTGGGACAAGGTGCGCCGGATCAAGGATCAATGGGGCGGCAAGCTGATCCTCAAGGGAATTCTGGATGCCGAGGATGCCCGCATGGCCGCCGATGTGGGCGCCGATGCGATGATCGTGTCGAACCATGGCGGGCGGCAGTTGGATGGGGCGATCTCGTCGATCCGCATGCTGCCTTCGATCGTCAAGGCGGTGGGCGATCAGACCGAGATTTATCTCGATTCTGGCATCCGCTCGGGCCAGGACGTCTTGAAGGCACTGGCTTTGGGCGCGAAATCCACCTTTATCGGGCGCAGCTATATCTATGGGTTGGGGGCTGCAGGCCAGGCGGGTGTGACCAAGGCGCTGGAGGTGATCCATAAAGAGCTGGACGTTTCGATGGCGCTTTGCGGCGTGCAAAAGGCACGCGATCTGTCGCGCGAGCATGTGCTGGTGCCATCGGATTTTGAGGGCGAATGGGTTTAGGAATTTCGCCGCAAGACGCGGCTTAATATCGGGATGAATGCCAGCATCAGTGCCGCCAGCACAAAGGCAAAGCGCAGGCCCGCATGTCCGGCGATAAAGCCAAACATCGGCGGGCCGAAGAAATAGCCGAAATAGCCGATCAATGTGGCGCGGGCGACGGCGCGGGCGCGGGCCTTGGGGTCGGCTCTTTGGCCCACCAGCGAAAATGCGGTGGGCGCGATCACCGATGAGCCAATGCCCATCACCACAAAACCCGCATAGGCCATGATGGGGCTGATGGCGAGTGCTGCCGTCATCGCGCCAAGGGCCGAGATGACCGCGCCGCCCAGCAGCAACCGTTCAGCCGATGCCCGTAGCGCCAGCCCCTGGCCGAACAGCCGCGAGATGCCCATGGTGATCGCCATAATCGCGGGCCCCATCGCGCCATGCGCGGGCGATCCGCCAAGGGTTTTCTCGATGTGCAGCGCCGACCAGTTTTCTGCGGCGTTCTCGGTCAGAAAGGCGATGAACACCATCCCGCCGCCGATCAATGGCACGAGGCCAAGGCCAGAGCCGCCGCCACTGGGTTTGCTCAACCCCTCGATTCGGCCATCGGATTCATAACTGCACAGGGCCAGCACCAGCGCCACGCTGGCCATCAGCGCAAACACCACCGACGGGCCATAGCCATTGTCGCGCAAAATACCGGTGCAGACAGCGCCCCCGGCATAGCCAAAGGAATAGGCGGCATGGCACAGATTCATCATCGGCGGGCCACGGTTTTCCAGATCGGCTACGCGGGCGTTCATCAACACATCGGTCAGCCCGGTGCCTGCCCCTGCCGCCAGCATGGCGACGGGAAAGAGCCAGACCGATGTCATCTGCCCCGGCAACACAAAACCCGCGCACATCAGCACCGAGGCGACCGGCAGCGCCACCCGCCCAAAAGCCACTCCCGCCGCAGGCGCGATCAGCATCGACAACACCGCCGCAATCGGGGTGAGAAACATCAACAACCCCAGCCGGGATTCGTCCACGCCGAGCATTGTCTTGATATCGGGCAGATCGGCGGCAAAGGTGCCCCACAAGATGCCCATGGCCGCAAAAACCGCCAAGGCGGGCCGGGCACGGGTGAGGAGAGCGAAAATGGGCATGGCACCGGTTGGAACAAGGTCTACCGCCCGGTAATGTCCTATTCTTGGAATGGGGTCAAATAGCCGTTGCCTGCCACGCCTTGCGCGCGACGCGCTCTTTGCAGGCTTTTGCTCAACCCGCCTGAGAGATGCGGACCTTCGGTTCCGCCATGGGCCGCGGTGCCAGTTTCCACTTCCCTTGCCGCCGAATCCTCGCTATAGCCCCCCGGTCGCGCCATGCACCCTTGGAGGATGGCGGATTTATATATGGAGAATGACTATGGCACGCGAGATCCCGGATCTTCAGGCTGTGGTGCGGACGGGGACAGGCAAGGGGGCCGCCCGTCAAGCTCGTCGTGAGGGCAACGTACCCGGCATCATCTATGGCGGCGGCAAGGATCCGCAGCCGATCAATCTGAATTACAACATTCTGCTCAAGCGTTTGCGCGCTGGCCGCTTCCTGTCAACCCTGTTCAACCTCAAGGTTGAAGGGCAAAAGGACATCCACGTCGTTTGCCGTGGTGTGCAGCGCGATGTTGTCAAAGACCTGCCGACGCATGTGGATTTCATGCGCCTAGCCGATGACAGCCGCCTGAGCCTGTTCATCCACGTCAATTTCGTAAATCACGAAGCAAGCCCTGGCCTCAAGCGCGGCGGTGTGCTGACCGTGGTGCGCAATGATGTGGAACTGGATGTTCTGGCGTCCGATATTCCTGATCACATCACGGTGGACCTGACCGGCAAGCAAATCGGCGATGTGATCCACATTGACGATGTGACTCTGCCCGCAGGCGTCAAGGCAACCATTGCCCGTAACTTCGTGATCGCCAATGTCGGCACCCCTGCCGGCTTTATTGATGAAGCGGAAGCGGTTGAGGCCGAATAGGCCCTCGATTCAGGCTCTCCAGAAAAAGGCGCAGCAGGTATTGCTGCGCCTTTTTTCATTGCGCCATTGCCATGAAGTGCCGAAAGCGCGGATCGTCCTTGGCGCAGCCCGCTGTCTTTTCGACAATGGCCCGGACATGGTCGGCGCAGCACAGCGCGTGCAGTCGGCTCACTTCGGGCAGGGCATGCAACTTTGCCAACTCAGCATCAAATTGCGTGCTGTAGCGCAGGGCGGATGGATCAATTTCGTCCCCCGCCTCCGCCGCCTCGAAATAGCTGTCACGGTAGCGGTTTCCCAGCGCAACCGGTGAAGGTGTGCCTTCTTTCAGCCGATAAGTCTCAAGCGAGCGCAGCATGAAATGACTGATCTGCGCCACCTCATGCGATACCAGATGCGTGGGAAGCGTATTGGCCGCAGGAGCGTCGGGTGCCCAACCAGTCCAGGGCTTGCCGGCTGAATTCACCCAGATCAGGTTTTCATGGCCCTTGGCCGTTGCCTTGGCCATGTCAAACCCGGCAGGGGCGTGTTCGAGGATGTTGGTGAAATATTTAGGCAAGCGAAACAAGGATTTGACAAAGCGCGAGCGTGGGTTTTTCTTTGGGCAGCACTGCAGAAACTGCCGATGCACCGGCACATCTGCATACTGGACGATGCCATTGGTGCCGAACACTTTCCAGTTGATTGCCATGCCCAGACAGTCCGGCTCTGTCAGATTGACCAGATCGCCGATTTTGCCCGCCCCACGGTGGATCACCAGAAACTCATCGACATCGCAGACCAGCACCCAATCGGCGCGGCGCACGGCGCGGTGATCCTTTGCCGCGCGCAGCTTGGCACGGGTGATCGGCTTGCCGGGTTTGATGTCATGGCGGATATGATGGACTTTGCCCGCCGCCTGCAAGGCATCCAGCAACGCGGGCGAGTGATCGGTGCAATTGTTGGTCACCGCGACAATATCGGTAAAGCCCAGCATCCGATACCAGGCCACCCATTCCAACAGGAACGCCCCTTCATTCCGCATTGAAGCCACAACGGTAACGCGCATTCAATTCCCTGCCTGAGGACCGCAAACTGGCCTTGGGGATGGCGCAAGTCAAGTGCAGCGCGTTGGTGGCGCTGTGTCAGGCCGGCCGTCGAACAGGAGCGCATTGTCGGTAACTGCACCGCATCGCTTGGGGAATTGCCAAGCGGAACATGGAACGGTTTGCTCCGCCTTTGGCGCTTTACGCCCCAAGATCATGACCAGTGATGCCAGCATGGGTGCAATGAGCGAATTGTTCCAGGGCCTGAATCGATGCCAGGCTGCAAAGCTGACACTTTGCACCAGGACAGTCCCCACCTGTCTTGCATCAAATCCTTGCAGATGAAACACAGGGCAGGGCTGATCTTGGGGCGACTTTGATGAAATTGATTGTGGGCTTGGGCAATCCGGGCGCGAAATATGCGGGCAACCGGCACAATATCGGCTTTATGGCGGTGGACCGGATTGCCACCGATCATGGTTTCCCCCCTTGGAAGCGTGGTTTTCAGGGCTTGATAAGCGAGGGGAAACTGGGTGCCGAGAAGGTGGTTCTGCTCAAGCCCGAAACCTTCATGAACCTGTCGGGCCAATCCGTGGGCGAGGCTGCGCGGTTTTACAAGCTGACCCCGGCCGAGATCACCGTGCTGCATGACGAGCTGGATCTTGCTCCGGGCAAGGCCCGCGTCAAACAGGGCGGAGGCCATGCCGGGCACAACGGGCTGCGCTCGATCCATGCCCATATTGGTGAGGCTTATGGCCGGGTGCGGCTGGGTATCGGCCATCCGGGGCACAAGGATGCGGTGGCGGGTTATGTGCTGCATGATTTCGCCAAGGCGGATCAGGACTGGCTCGATGATCTTTTGCGCGGCATTTCGGACGGGGCGGTGGCTCTGGCCGAGGGCGACGGCGCGCGGTTCATGAACGCGGTGGCTTTGCGCGTGGTGCCACCCCGGTCATCGACCAAGGTTGACAAGCCGGCAAAGGAGAAACCAGCCGAGCCTGCCCAACCAGAACCATCCGCGTTGCAAAAACTGATGGACCGGTTTCGCTAGCCTTCCTTGGCGTCACAGCCCAGCGGCAGGGCTTTAAGGCAGGTCTCTAGCCCTTTGCCATTGCCAAAAGCCACGTCTGTGCCGCCGCGTTCAGCCGGTAGTGCCCGCTGATCGGGGCGGCGAACAGCATATCCTCTTCCTGCGCCCCGCGCCCGATGGTGTGCAGCGCCAAGGGATATGCGCCGCCCGCGGCCATCTTGTCGCTCAATATCCCGATATGCGGCGGGTCTTGCGGCAGCATCCAACTCACCACATCGGTGCAAACCCCGCGTGACGGGTCGATATCGCCCCCCGGAAAGACCATGGAAACATAGGCCGGATCATAGATCACCGTCACCCCCACCTGAGCGCGGGCGGGGGTGATCAGTTGCGCGGGCTCGCCCGCAAAGGCGGGGAAGGCGAACAGGATCAGGGCAAGAGCTTTCATTCCGCCTATCTGGCGCAAACCTTTCTGCTCTGCGAGAGGGCGCGGCCACAACGGCACCTTTCCGCCGCCCCGGCTTTGCGCTAAAAGCCCGGCATGGCCATCACCCTCACCTCGTTAACCGATCTTGCCGCGCATGGCTTTGATGACATCATCGACGCCCGCGCGCCCGCCGAATATGCCGAGGATCACCTGCCGGGGGCCATCAGCCTGCCGGTTCTGGATGACGCCCAACGCGCCGAGGTTGGCACCATCTACAAACAGGTGAATCCGTTTTCCGCCCGCAAGATCGGGGCGGCGCTGGTGGCGGCCAATGTCTCGCGGCACCTGTTGGGGCCGCTGGCCGACAAGCCGGGGGGCTGGCGGCCGCTGGTCTATTGCTGGCGCGGCGGGCAACGCTCGGGGTCGTTTGCGACGATCCTGTCGCAGGTTGGGTGGCGGGTGGAAACCATCGCGGGCGGCTACAAGGCCTGGCGCGCGCTGGTGGTAAAGGCGCTTTATGACACGCCGTTCCCGGCTCCGGTGGTGATTCTGGCGGGTAATACTGGATCGGCGAAAACCGCGGTGTTGAACCTGCTGCCCGCGCGCGGTGTGCAGGTGATTGACCTAGAGGGTCTGGCCAATCATCGCGGTTCGCTTTTTGGGGCGATGGGGCCGCAGCCGTCGCAAAAGGCCTTTGATTGCGCCTTGGCGATGAAGATTGCAGCACTTGACCCGACCCGCCCGGTGGTGATCGAGGCGGAAAGCTCGAAAGTGGGCGAGTGCCGCCTGCCGCCCGAGATCTGGAAAGCGATGCGCGCTGCCCCGCGCCTGACCATCGCTGCGCCTCGCGCTGCCCGTGCCGAATACCTGACCCGCGCCTATGCCGATATGATCGCTGATATCGCGCGTCTGACCGGGGTGATCAACCAGTTGCGCCCGCAACACCCGGTAGAGCGCATCGACGACTGGCTGGCGCTGACGAAGGCCCGCGATTTTGCGACTTTGGCTTTGGGCTTGATGGAACATCACTACGATCCGCGCTATGAAAAGCACCGGGAACGGGCGGCGCAGGGCGGCACCGATCTGCCAACCGAAGGGCTGATGCCTGCCGATCTGGAAGCGCTCGCCGACCGGGTGGTGCAACAGGTGCAAGGGCTGGTTACAGCACCGTAACCGCAGGCGTGCCGTCCACAATATTTCCGATGATCGCCGCCGCCTCGCCCTGCGCCAACAGTGCGGCCAACACCGCTTCGGCCTGATCCCCGGGTACTGCGGCCAACAGCCCACCGCCGGTTTGTGGGTCGTGCAGCAAGGCCAGCAGGGCCGGATCATGGGCGCAATTCACCCGCGACAGCGTTGCCGCCCGGTTGGCCGGTGCAAGGCTTGAGGCCTCACCCGCAGCAGCCAGCGCCCTTGCGCCCGTCATCAGTGGCACGTCCTGCAAGGCTGCCGCAACACCCGAAGCCTTCAGCATTTCAAGCAGATGCCCGGCAAGGCCAAAGCCGGTCACATCGGTCATCGCATGAGCAACAGGGGCCAGAACCGCCGCCGCCGCATCATTGGGCCGCGCCATCAGGACCAGCGCCTTTGCCACTGCCTCACCTAGAATCATCCCCGGAAAATGCCGATTGGCCATTTCTGCCGCCATCACCGTGCCGCTGCCGATGGGTTTGGTC
>JAGPBG010000117.1 GCA_018063485.1 Cypionkella sp. | reverse complement strand
GCCTAGGGGCAGGGCGGTTGAATGCAGGCTCTGATCTTGATCTGATCATGATCTACGACGCCGCCGGGATCGAGACCTCGTCCGGCCCGCGCGCCCTTGCCACCCGCCCCTATTACGCGCGATTGACGCAGGCGATGGTCACGGCGCTTTCGGCCCAAACTGCCGAAGGCAGGCTTTATGAGGTGGACATCCGGCTGCGCCCCTCGGGGCGCAAAGGCCCGGTCGCCACCTCGATCGAAAGTTTCCGCTCCTATCAGTTGACGGAAGCCTGGACATGGGAACACCTCGCCCTGACGCGCGCCCGCGTGCTGGCAGGCGATCCCGGTCTTGGTGATGAGGTGGAAACGTTCCGGCGCGAGGTTCTGGCCCAGAAAGGCACGGCACCCGATGTGCGCGCCAATGTCGCCGAGATGCGCGCCCGTCTTGCCGCCGCCAAACCGGGGCAGGGCGGATGGGAGGCCAAACTCGGTCCGGGTCGTTTGATGGATATCGAACTGCTGGCGCAACTGATGGCTCTGATCACCGCAAATCCCGCGCGCGGCGTCGAACGGCAGATCGCCGCTGGCGCAAATGCCGGTATACTGTCGCAAACCGACCAGACGGCGCTGCTTTCCGCCTACAGGGTCTTTTGGCGCTTGCAGGCGGCCTCAAGGCTTTTGTCGGAAACAACCCTGACCCCGGATGATATCGGTGAAGGGGCCAAGGCCCTGCTGTTGCGCGAAACGGCAACTGCCAACGTGGCGGCACTGACCGATGAGCTAAACCATCAAAGCCGCGCCGCGGCCAAGGTGATAGAGACGGTACTTGCAGGGTGAATGATGGGAAGACGGGTGATGGACAAGACCGAAGCAGACCCAAAGGGCCTTGTGCGTGAAAGCTACGCTATCGAAGGCATCACCATCGAAGAGTGCCGCTCGATCTTTATCGACTGGGTTCTCAGCCTTGGCCCGCAATCAGATACCAACGAGGCCCTGCGCGCCCTGCTGGTCCATTACGGTGAGGTCAATCCACCCAGCCACCCGATGACCGGTGTTCTCACCGCAGCCCTTGTTCCGTCACAAACCCCCAAACGCCGCGGCGGCCGCGCCGCGCGCTTTGCGCCTGATCCGTCAAGCCCCAACTCCTGACCAGCGATGCAAAGGCCAAAGGCCTAACGCAGCGCCGCAGCCTGTGCCGCCAACGCGGTGATTGCCGCCCAATTACCCCGCGCCATCGCTTCTTTTGGTGCAACCCACGACCCGCCGACGCAGAGGACATTCGGCAAGTACAGATAATCGCGCGCATTTTTCAGCCCGATGCCCCCGGTTGGGCAAAAGGAAACTTGCGGAATCGGCCCGCCAATGGATTTCAGATACGCCGCCCCGCCTGCCTGTTCAGCCGGAAAGAACTTCTGCACCGTATAACCCTGTTCGAGCAACCACATGATTTCGCTTGCCGTTGCGGCCCCCGGCAACAGGGGCAGATCATGGTCTGCACAGGCGTCCAAGAGCCGCGCCGTTGCCCCTGGTGAGACGCCAAAACTTGCCCCCGCCGCCTTTGCAGCCTTGACGTCCGCTGGCGTCAGCAAGGTGCCCGCGCCGACTACACCGCCCGGCACCTCGGTCATGATCCGGATCGCCTCCAGCGCCGCCGAGGTGCGTAGCGTCACCTCCAGCGCGGGCAGGCCACCGGCCACCAAGGCCTGTGCAAGCGGCCCGGCATGGGCCAGATCCTCGATCACCAGAACCGGCACCACCGGGGCAAGGTTGCAAATCTGGGCAACTTCAAGTGATTGCTTGGCAGGAGTCATCTGATGTCCTTTTGTCTTGTTGGGGTGATGGGCGTGTTTGATCGTAGGGCAAGTTGATCAGATCACCACAGCCGCACCAGACTCGGAGGTGCCGACAGTGCGGCGGAAGGCCTCGAACAACTCGCGGCCATTGCCAAAGCCATTGGCCGACAGATCAACCGCCACCGGGGGGCGGCTGTCGAAATCGGCGGCCAGCACCGACAGCGTGCCTGCCACCGCATCCAGACGCACCAGATCGCCGTCGCGCAGCCGCGCCAAAGGCCCACCCATCGCGGCCTCAGGCGCGATATGGATCGCCGCTGGCACCTTACCCGAGGCCCCCGACATCCGCCCATCGGTGACCAGAGCCACCTTCAGCCCGCGTTCTTGCAATACAGAAAGCGTTGGCGTCAGCGAATGCAACTCGGGCATCCCATTGGCCTTTGGCCCTTGAAATCGCACCACGACAATGGTGTCGCTCACGAACTCGCCCGCCTTGAAAGCCGCTTTCACCGCATCCTGGCTGTGGAAAATCCGCGCCGGAGCTTCGATGATATGGCGCTCGGGGGCGACGGCGGAAATCTTGATCACGCCGTGCCCAAGATTGCCGGTCAACTGTTTCAACCCACCGCTGGCCGCAAAGGGCGCATTCGCCGGGCGCAAGATCCTGTCGTTCAGTGTCACCTCGGGGCCCCTGTACCAAGCCAGCCGCCCGTCGGTCAGCTTGGGTTCATGGCGGTAATGGGAGAGCCCATCGCCGGCCACCGTGCGCGCATCGGGATGCAAGAGCCCGGCATCCAACAATTGACCGATCATATAGGGCAGCCCGCCCGCCGCATGGAAATGATTCACATCGGCCAGACCATTGGGATAAACCTTGGCCATCAGCGGCACCACCGCCGACAGATCGGCGAAATCTTGAAGATCCAGCAATATACCCGAGGCCCGCGCCATCGCTGGCAGATGCAGCACCAGATTGGTCGAGCCTCCGGTGGCCATCAGCCCGACAATGCCGTTGACATAAGCGCGCTCGTCCAAAATCTCCCCGGCAGGGCGGTAATCAATGCCCAGTGCCGTGATCGCCGCCGCCCGTTTCACCGCCGCCTCGGTCAAAGCCTCACGCAAAGGCGTGCCGGGGGTGATGAAACTTGCACCCGGAAGATGCAGGCCCATGAACTCCATCAGCATCTGGTTGGTGTTGGCGGTGCCGTAAAAGGTGCAGGTGCCGATCCCGTGGTATGAGGCCATCTCGGCCGCCATCAAGGCCTCGCGCCCCACTTCGCCATTGGCAAAAGCATTGCGCACCTTTGATTTTTCGTCATTTGGCAGGCCCGACGTCATCGGTCCGGCAGGCACGAATACCGCAGGCAGATGCCCAAACGCTGCTGCCGCCATCACCATCCCTGGCACGATCTTGTCGCACACCCCAAGGAAAAGCGCCGCGTCAAAGGTATTGTGCGACAGCGCAATGCCCGCCGCCATCGCGATCACATCGCGTGAAAACAGCGACAACTCCATCCCGGAATGGCCTTGGGTCACCCCGTCGCACATCGCAGGAACCCCGCCCGCCACTTGCGCCGTGGCCCCGGCCGCGCGCGCGGCCCGGCGGATCAGTCTGGGGTAATCCTCATAGGGCTGATGAGCCGAAAGCATATCGTTATAGGCGGTGACAATGCCGATATTGGGTGCGCGCGCAGCGGCCAAGGTGGCCTTGTCCTCGATCATGGCGGCATAGGCATGGGCCTGATTGCCGCAAGACAGATGCGAACGCGCCGGGCCCTCACGCCCAGCCGCCGCTATCCGCGTCAGGTACGCGCCGCGCGTGGCCTCAGAGCGCTCGCGAAGGCGGTTGGTCACAGCGGCAAGGGTGGGATGCAGGTTCATTTTCAGGCCTATTCTTTGGTATGGGTCGCCTATAGCAAGTCGCGTTAGCGCTAACAAGAGCGCAAACCCAGTGAGATTTTCTCGATTGTGGCACAGTTTGCCCCAAAAGCCGCAACACTAGCCGCAAAATGCACCGGATTAACCGTAGTGCGGTCACATTCATCCTTCATTCATCCTGTCAGCCCTGGGGGGCAAATGCCCGGAGGATCTGAAATGACCATTGCTAAATCCCTTGCCGTCCTATCCCTGGCCCTGGGCCTTGCGGGCTGTGTCGCGCCCGATACCGCCAGCCGGGGTAACACGCCCATCCAGGCCCTGACGGTGCCGCAATCTGATGTCACCCAGATGCGCGGCCCGCTGGTCTTGCAATCGCAATACATCATCGATTCTGTGAACATCGACGTTCCGCGCAACCTGCGGGTGTCCGAGGCCAATGTCTTTCACCCCAATGCCGATATCGTCTGGCGCGGTGAGCCTATAGGCGACCGCTACGCCCAGATTGGCGCGATCTTCAATGAGGCTTTCGCCTCGGCCACTGCCAAGATGCACAGCGGACGGCATGTCGCGGTCGATATCAGGGTCAGCTATTTTCACTGCCTGACCGAGAAAGCCCGTTACACCTTTGGCGGCGTTCACTCGATGCACTTCATCTTGACGGTGCGCGATGCGGCGACAGGCGCGGTCATCGACGGGCCGCGCAAGGTGTCGGCCGATGTCAAAGCCGCAGGCGGTGCCAAGGCGATTGCCGAGGAAGAGGCCGGGGTGACCCAGCGCGTTGTGGTGTTGCGCCGCTTGGCCGAAGTGTTGCGCCGCGAATTGTCGACCCCGGCAGTGGTTGCCCCCAATGCCAATGTCGTCTCGCGCTTTCAAACCGAGTTGCTGCTTCCACCGTCGGGCACCGGCCAATAATCAGGCCCTTTCCAGACACAGAACAAAGCATTAAGGGGTGGTCATCATGACCTCCCCCATTTCCACACCCCCCGCTGATGCCCCGGCCCATGGCCATCCCGTTGTGCGCCTCAAGCCCAAGGCTGAGGCCCGTGCCATTCGCCACGGATTTCCGTGGGTTTATGCCGATGAGTTGGTCACCGACCGGCGCACCCAAAGCCTTGCCCCCGGCGCGCTGGCGGTGCTGGAAGATGGCGAACGCCGCCCCTTGGGCCTTGTCACCGTCAACAACAATTCCAAGATCATCGCCCGGATGCTGGACCGCGATCCGATGGCCCAGATTGACCAAAGCTGGTTTGCCGCGAAAATCGCGCGGGCTTTGTCGCTGCGCGAGCGGCTTTATGATGAACCTTTCTACCGATTGATCCATGCCGAGGCCGATGGCCTGCCGGGCCTGGTGATCGACCGCTTTGGCGATACCGCCGTGGTGCAGCCCAATGCCGCTTGGGCCGAAACCCACCTTGAGGCGCTGGTCGCGGCGCTGGTTGCGGTGACGGGCGTTGCCAATGTGGTGAAAAACGCCACCGGTCGTGCGCGCGGGCTTGAAGGCCTGGGCGAGGAAACTGCCGTGCTGATGGGGCAGGTCAGCGCCCCGATTGCAGTCACGATGAACGGCGCCACCTATCTTGCCGATCTGATGGGCGGCCAGAAGACCGGCCTTTTCTTTGATCAGCGCCCCAACCATGCCTTGGCCGCAAGGTTGGGGAAGGGCGGTTCGGTGCTGGATGTGTTTTCCCATGTCGGCGGCTTTGCCCTTGCAGCCCTTGGTGCTGGGGCCACCTCGGCGCTGGCGGTTGATGGCTCGGCCCCGGCTTTGGCTTTGGCCGAACAGGGGGCCGCGCTTTCGGGCCATGCCGACCGCTTCACCACCCGCCAAGGTGATGCCTTTGCCGCCCTCGAATCGCTGGCTGCCGAGGGCCGTAGCTTTGATCTGGTGATCTGCGATCCGCCGGCCTTCGCCCCGGCCAAACCGGCGCTGGAGGCAGGCCTGCGCGCCTATGAACGGGTGGCGAAACTTGCCGCCCCCTTGGTGGCCCCCGGCGGCTATCTGGTGCTGTGCTCGTGCAGCCATGCCGCCGATCTGGCCGCTTTTCGCAATGCGTCTGCGCGCGGGATCGGGCGTGGCGGGCGGCGTGGGCAATTGTTGCACACCGGCTTTGCCGGGGCAGATCACCCGATGCTGCCGCAACTGGCCGAAAGTGCCTATCTCAAGGCGTTGTTCTTCCGTCTCGATGGCTGATCCGCCCAAAGCAGTGCTGGATGCCTGTGTGCTATTCCCCACTGTGCTGCGCGAAATCCTGTTCGCGGTGGCCAAGCGCGGTCTTTTCACCCCGCTCTGGTCCGACCGCATCCTTGAAGAATGGACACGTGCCACCGCCAAACTCGGGCCTTTGGCGCAACTTCAGGCCCAGGGCGAGTCGACGCTGGCCCGAACGGCCTTTCCATCTGCCCTCATCCGCGCGCGCCCCGATATCGAGGCGCGTCTGCTTTTGCCAGATCCCGATGACCGCCACGTCTTGGCCACCGCCATTGCGGGCCATGCCGATGCAATCATCACCTTCAATGCCCAGGACTTCCCCGGCCATGTGCTTGCCGAAGAAGGCATCACCCGCCGCGATCCTGATGGTTTCTTGTGGGAAATGCATTCAACCCGTCCGCAGGCCGTGGCCGATGCGGTCGCGGCTGTGCATCACACCGCAGAAATCATGGCAGGTCAGGCTATCGTACTGAAATCGCTGTTGAAACGCGCAAGGCTCAACCGTCTGGCAAAGGCGCTGGCCCAGGGTTAAGCGCCGCTGACGCCACTTTGCCAACGCGCCGTATTCGCCCTGATCGCCGCAATCCGCGCTTCGGTCCTGGGATGGCTTAGCAACCAGGCCGGAGCCGTGGCACCATTTTGCCCGGTCAGATGCCCCAGTTTTTCAAACAGCGTGATCTGTGGCCCGGTGCCGATCCCGGCCTTGATCAACAGCGCCGAGGCATAGGCATCGGCCTCGAACTCATCGCGCTGCGACAGCCGCGCCATCAGCGCCGCACTGATGGTGCGGATCAACAGCGGCCCAAGTCCCGGCAAAAACCGGTTCACCAGTGCCGAAAGTGTCAGCACCACCGCGTTTTGCCCGGTGAAATCAATCATCCGTCGCCGCATATGTCCCAGCGCCACATGGCCCAATTCATGCGCAATCACCGAGGCCAATTCCTCTGCCGTCACCTCGCCCCGCACCCGCGCATTCAAAAACCCGCGTGTGAGGTAAATCTGCCCATCCGCGGCAGCCAGCCCGTTCACCACCGGCACCTCAAATACATTCACCTTGATTTGGGGCACATCAAGAC
>JAGPBG010000116.1 GCA_018063485.1 Cypionkella sp. | reverse complement strand
CAGTTGAACCCCGCCCCCGCCCTTGGCCCCATTGACCGGACCGTCCGCCGTCTGTGGATTGCCATCTTGCCCGACTCTGGGCAGCAAGGCCCCCGTGCTGTCAACCTGCACCGGCCCTTCGGCCATGACGGGGCCAGCCGCCAAGACCAGCAGCAGCGCAAAAATCCGCACGGGGTTAAAGCCCATCACTCGGCTCATGCATCCTCAAACACGGTCGGAATCGCACTGGGCACCCGATCCAGCCAACGCGGCACCGGCAGCCCCTTTTCTTTCAGGAAAGTGGGGTTGAAAAGTTTCGACTGATAGCGGTTGCCGTAATCGCACAAGATGGTCACGATGGTTTTACCCGGCCCCATGTCCTTGGCCATGCGGATCGCCCCGGCGATATTGATCCCCGACGATCCGCCCAGACAAATCCCTTCTTCCTCCAGCATCTCGAATACCAAAGGCAGCGCCTCGGCGTCTGAAATCCGATAGCTGAAATCAGGGGCAAAGCCCTCGAGATTGGCGGTGATGCGCCCCTGCCCGATGCCCTCGGTGATCGACGATCCCGGTGCATCCAGCTTGCCGGTGGTGTAAAACGCATGAAGCGCCGCGCCCTCCGGGTCCGCAATGCCGACCTTCACGCCCTTGGGCTGCAAAGCCATGCCAACGCCGGCCAAGGTGCCGCCTGACCCTACCGCGCAAATGAAGCCATCGACCTTGCCGCCGGTTTGTTCCCATATCTCGGGACCAGTGGTCTCGATATGGCTCAAGCGGTTCGCCACATTGTCAAACTGATTGGCCCAGATCGCGCCATTGGGTTCGGTGCGCGCCAAGGCCTCGGCCAGCCGCCCCGAATAGCGCACATAATTGTTGGGATTCTTGTAGGGCGCGGCTGGCACCTGCACCAATTGCGCCCCCGCCAGCCGCAACATGTCTTTCTTTTCCTGAGATTGCGTCTCGGGGATCACGATCACGGTGCGAAACCCCATGCTCGCCCCCACCAGCGCAAGACCGATCCCGGTGTTGCCCGCCGTGCCCTCGACAATGGTGCCGCCGGGCCGCAACGAGCCATCCGCCACCGCCGCACGGATCATATACAGCGCCGCGCGATCCTTTACTGATTGACCGGGATTCAGAAACTCGCATTTGCCAAGAATGGTGCAGCCGGTAATCTCGCTGGCGCGTTTCAGTTTCAACAGCGGCGTATTGCCAATCGTATCGGCCAGATCAGAGTGAATGCGCATGGGATGCTCCTGTAAGCTTTGCCCTATCTGTAGGGGCAAGGGCAGGCAAACTCAAGCGAGGGCGCGGCCAACCCGGCCACGCCCTTCTCTAACCCTTGGCAAATATCAGCGCGCGACCATCAACCCGTCGGCCTTGAGGCCAGCGTGGCATTCGTCCAGCGACTTCACCGCACGCTCGATCAGCACATCAATTTCGGCCGGTGTGATCACCAAGGGCGGCGAGATGACCATCCGATCTCCCACATGCCGCATGATCAGATCATTGGCAAAGCAGCGCTCACGGCAGCGATAGCCGACCGTGCCAGTCTCGGATGCGAACTTCGCCCGCGTGGCCTTATCAGGCGTCAAGGCAATCGACCCCATCAGCCCCACCAAAACCGCCTCCCCCACCAAAGGATGCTTGGCCAGTTCGGCGAACTTCTTCTTCATATAAGGCGAGGCCACATCGCGCACATGCTCGACGATCTTTTCCTCCTGCATGATCCGCAGGTTTTCCAAAGCCACCGCCGCTGCTACCGGATGCCCGGAATAGGTATAGCCGTGGTTGAACTCATCCGAGCCAATCACTGCCGCCACCTCATCGCACACGATCGAGCCACCAATCGGCTGATATCCCGAGGATAACCCTTTCGCGATGGTCATGATATGCGGGCGGATGCCATAGGTCTGGCTGCCAAACCAGTTGCCAGTGCGGCCAAACCCGGTGATCACCTCATCGGCAATCAGCAAGATGCCGTATTTGTCAACGATGCGCTGGATTTCCGGCCAATAGGTGCTTGGCGGGATGATCACGCCACCGGCACCTTGCACCGGCTCGCCGATAAAGGCCGCGACATTCTCAACCCCAAGGTTCAGGATCATCGCTTCCAATTCCTGCGCCCGCATCACGCCGAACTCTTCGGGCGTCATCTCGCCGCCCTGCTCCCACCAGTTCGGCTCACCGATATGCACCACGCCAGCAATCTTGCCGCCATGGGCGTGAATCCCCGACATGCCACCCAAAGACCCGCCGCCGATGGTCGAGCCATGATAGCCATTTGTGCGCGCAATGATGATGCGCTTTTCCGGCTGGCCCTTGATATCCCAGTAACGCCGCACCAGACGGATATTGGTGTCATTGGCTTCCGAGCCCGAGCCCGCAAAGAACACATGGTTCATACCCTCGGGGGCCAGTTCGGCGATCTTGGCGGCCAATGCGATGGCAGGCACATGGCTGGTCTGGAAGAACGTGTTGTAATAGGCCAACTCATCCATCTGCCGCTTGGCCACTTCGCCCAACTCGGGCCGCCCGTAACCAATATTGACGCACCACAGCCCTGCCATGCCATCAATGATCTTGTGGCCTTCCGAGTCGGTCAGCCAGACCCCTTTGCCCTGAGTCATGATCCGCGCGCCCTTTTTGGCAAGCCCCGAGTTCGAGGTGAAAGGGTGCATGTGATGCGCGGCATCCAGCGCCTGAAGCTCTGCCGTCGGCATGTGATTGGTGATCTTGTTCATGGCAAAGCCTCCAGAGGGGAATCGCTGGCCAATTCGACCAGCCTTGCCAACAGGATATGATCAAACCTTCCCGGATTCAAGAAATTTGATCAAATTATCGCTGCGCGCGGCGTATCAGTTCACGGATGATCTTTGGGGCAGGCAATCGTAACCCAGATCTTGTCAAATCCAAGCGCAACACCCTGATTGTAAATCGTGTCTCGACCGTTGATCTGACGCTGTGTCACCTCATGCGCGCCGTTCGGGCAAAGCTGCTGCGTGCGGCCGGCAATGTCGCGCTCACGATAGGCCCAAAAGCGATATTCGCTCTCGCCGTTGCGGCTGCCGATGAAATTCTCGCGCCGCATGTCGTCCGGCGTGACACAGCAGCACAGCCCAAGGGCCATCGCGATGACCGCGCCAATGCCAGACTTCTGCACCTAGATCTGCCCTCGCGCCAAAGCCGACCGCACCAGCCCAACGCCTTGGGCAATATCATGTCGCAGTGCCTCGGCCAAGGCGCTGGCATTGCCTGCGCGCATCGCGGCCAATGCCTCTTTGTGCCCATCCGGCAGGGTCAGCGCCCCGCTGCGTCCCGACACCACCCGCAGGCTTGGTCCAAAACGCAGCCATAACGAGCGGGCCATATCCAGCAAAACCCCCGGCCCGGCCGCCTCATACAAGGCAAAGTGAAACGCATGGTTGTTTTGCAGATAGGCGTGAAGGTCATCGTCGCGAATGGCCGCATCAACCGCGACATCGATCGCTTCAAGCTGCTCGATCAAGGCAGGTGTCAAGGCAGGCATCGCAAGTTCTGCCAAATACGGCTCAATGGTCAAGCGCGCAAAGGCCACCTGCTCCAGATCCGCCGCCGTCAACCGCGGAACTGCCACCCGCCGATTGCCCTGCGGCAGCAAGGCCCCCTCGGCCGCCAGCCGTCGGATCGCCTCGCGCACCGGCGTCATCCCGGACTCAAGCCCAGCCGTCAGCCCTTGAATCGTCACCGGCTGCCCCGGCTCCAGCACGCCAAACAGGATCATGTCACGCAACCGCGCATAAGTGACTTCATGCGTGGGAATTTTGCGGGCGTCGGTCATTCAGCGGCACCTTTATCCATTTCGGCCCTTTGTTATGACGCGCCACACCATGGTTGCAAGCCCGCGATCCGCAATTGACCATTTTGACCAGGAAAACGCGCCAATCCGCCACGAAATCCTAACGCAGCAACGCCTGCGCCGCCGCCGGGTCCAGCGCCGCCGGCCGTGTGCAACTTGTCGTCAAGGTCACAAACTCCCCTGTCCCACCCGATCTCAGACAGGCCGTCATCACCTCCACCGCGTGCAACCCACGCTCAAGCGAACAGCGCGCCTCGCGCCCTTCCAGCAGCGCAGCCACCATATCAGCCAAGCCCGCCGTGCGATAATTGGCCACCGGCTCAAGGTCGCTCACGTCATTATGCAGCCCAAACGGATGCGCCCAAGGCTCAACCGCCCGCACCACCCCATCGCGCCCGGCCATCTGCAACGCCCCACCAAAGAAATTCGGGTCCGGCAGATAGAGCGTGCCTTCAGTGCCATAGATCTCGAAATGGCTGCGCCTGTGGCTCCAGACGTCCCAGGACGCATCAAATCCCATCGTTGCGCCCGAGTGAAACTCCAATAACGCCCGGATATTGCTGGGGGTTTTCACCGCGATCTCTTGCCCCTCGCGCGCACCAGACCCAATCACCCGCGTTGGCGTCGCCGATGAGGTCAGCGCCCCCAGCCGCCGCACCGGCCCAATCAGGTTGATCAGTCCCGCAATATAATAAGGCCCCATATCCATCAACGGCCCGGCCCCCGGCGCATAGAAAAACTCAGGGTTGGGATGCCAGCCTTCGGGCCCATGATCTTGCACTGCCACCGATCCCGCCGTGATCATCCCCAAGGCGCCGGCGTCAATCAAAGCCCGAGCCTGCTGCGCGCTGCCACCCAGAAACGTATCGGGCGCACAGCACAGCGCAAGACGCTTGGCCGCCGCAAGATCTCGCAATTGCGCCCCCTGCTCCAGCGTCAGAACCAACGGCTTTTCGGAATAGACATGCTTGCCAGCCTGCAAGATGCTGCGCGATACCGCGAAATGCGCCTCCGGGATGGTCAGATTGATCACGACATCCACCGACCCATTGGCCAGCAAATCCGCCACCGACTGCGCCGTTACGCCAAATTCCGCCCCGCGCGCCTGTGCGGCATCCATATTCAGATCTGCTACCGACCGAATGTCCAACCCCTTGAACAGGGACGCAAATTTCAGATAGGTCGCTGAGATGTTTCCACAGCCGATGAGGCCAATACCCAGGTCTGCCATGCTCATTTCCTTAGTAAGACCTCACCGAAGCCAGCGCGCGGCGCGCAAAGCGCGCATCATCCGACGGGTTGTCATGCTCCATGATGAAATTGCTCACCCCAACCGCCCGCAAGGCGGCCAGAATGGTTTTCCAATCCACCGTGCCATGCCCCACATCAGCCCAACCCTCCTCGTCCGGATTTTGCCCCGCAGGCGCGATATCCTTGACATGCGCCGCTACCAAACGATGCCCATGCGCCGCGATCCAGGCCAGCGGATCCTCACCACCCTTGATTACCCAAGCCACATCCATCTCCCATTTCAAGCCCGGCCCGCCCTCAAGCAATGCCTCTTGCGGGATCACGCCTTCAGGGGTTTTCACGAATTCGAAATCATGGTTGTGCCAAGCGAAATTCAGTCCCTCGGCCCGGAGCGGCGCACTTGCCGCTTGCAGCAGCGTGCCCAGCTCCCACCAGCCCCGCGCATCCTTGGGTCGCTGATGCGGCTCAAGCCACGGCACAACGACCGTCTGCATGCCCAGCGTCTTGGCGACCGTAAGCACCCAATTCGGGCTGTCCTCAACCTGCTCCAGATCGAAATGCCCCGAAGGCATCACCAGACCACTTGTGTGCAGCGCCTCGGCCAGATGCAGCAAACTCGCAGAATTGGCATATAGCTCGCCATAGCCCTCAACCCCTTGATAGCCTGCCTTGGCCAGCATCACCAGGACTTCACTCAAGGGAGGAAAGTTGCGTGACGAGTAAAGTTGATAGCTGAACATCCATTTTCCTCTCAGAACAGCGCCTTCAGGTCCGTTGCCAGAAGCAGCCATTGGTGCGTTTGCGCCGCCACGCTTTGAAAACCACTCGGATGGGGCGCATTGCAGGAGATCAACCGATGCTCCGCAAATCGTCATCATGCCACCTATACCGCCAATGTTAGCGCAAGCAAGCCCGTTTGCTTGCGGTCTGCCCCCCGCTTTTGAGCCAGATTCCTTGGGTGACCTATCCCCAATCCAAGCCCCGCGCTTGACCAGGCCAACGCCCTCAATCTAGCCTGCATCGAACCGCAAGGAGATCCAGATGTCCATCACGGCAGCGCATGTCGCCCGCCCCGCCCGCATCCGTCTTGGCATGGTAGGCGGGGGTCGCGGCGCGTTCATCGGCGCCGTCCACCGCATCGCCGCCAGACTTGATGATCAATATGAACTCGTCGCGGGTTGCTTTTCCGCCGACCCCGAAAAATCAGCCGCCTCCGCCGCCGATCTGGGGGTTGCGCGCAGCTACGGCAGCTTTGCCGAAATGGCCACGCGTGAGGCCAGGCGCACAGACGGGATCGAGGCTGTGGCCATCGTCACGCCCAACCACATGCACGCCCCCGTGGCGTTGCAATTCTTGCGCCGTGGCATCCATGTGATCTGCGACAAACCGCTGACCGCCACCCTGCCCGAGGCCAAACGTCTGGTCAAAGCGGCCGAGGCCTCAGGGGTGATCTTCGCGCTGACGCATAATTATACCGGCTATCCGATGGTCCGCCAAGCCAAGGCGATGGTTGACGCGGGCGATCTGGGCGACATCCGGCTCGTGCAGGTGGAATACCCGCAAGACTGGTTGGCCGAACCGATCGAGTCCAGCGGCCAGAAACAGGCCGAATGGCGCACTGATCCCGCCCGCTCGGGCGCTGGCGGCTCCACCGGAGACATCGGCACCCATGCGTTCAACCTTGCCAATTTCGTTTCGGGCCTGACGCTATGCGAACTTGCCGCCGATCTTCAGGCCTTTGTCGCCGGGCGGCGGGTGGATGATAACGGCCATGTGTTGCTGCGCTACACCTCAGGCGCGCGCGGTATGCTGTGGTGCAGCCAGGTGGCAGCAGGCTGCGAAAATGCGCTGCGGCTGCGGATTTACGG
>JAGPBG010000115.1 GCA_018063485.1 Cypionkella sp. | reverse complement strand
CTGAATCTGCCGAAAAGCTGCGCGCCATCGGTTTTGACGGCTATGCCGTTGGGGGTCTGGCGGTGGGAGAGGGGCAAGAGGCGATGTTCGGCGTGCTGGACTATGCCCCCGAAATCTTGCCTGCCGATAAGCCGCGCTATCTGATGGGTGTCGGCAAGCCCGATGACATCGTGGGCGCAGTCGAGCGCGGTATCGACATGATGGATTGTGTGCTGCCCTCGCGCTCGGGGCGCACCGCGCAGGGGTGGACCCGTCGCGGGCAGGTGAACCTGAAAAACGCCCGCCACCAGAATGATCCACGCCCGCTGGATGAGGCTTGCACCTGCCCTTGTTGCCGCAATTATTCCCGCGCTTACCTTCACCATGTCGTGCGCGCGCAGGAGATCATCGCCTCGATGCTGCTGACGTGGCACAACCTGCATTACTATCAAGACCTGATGCAGGGGTTGCGCGACGCCATCGCAAGCCAAAACCTTGCCGCTTTCGTGAGCGCCTTCCATGAACAGCGCGCCGCCGGTGATATGGAACCGCTATAGGAAACACGATGCGCATGCCTTTGATCCTTGTCTTGGCCCTGACGCCGACCTTTGCGCTGGCCGAGGATTACTGTTTGAGAAACGGCGCAGAACATCCCGCCCTTGCCGTTGATCTGGCGACCGACTGGCAAGGCGAGGTTGTGCAGTTCCTGACTGTCACCGATGGCAAGCCACAAATCATCCCACGCGATAACACCCGCAAAACCGCCAGCTTTACCGCCAAAGGCCAAACCCTGAACTTTACTGATGCCACCACACATTCCCCGGTTGCATTGGAGCCTGCCAACGGTTCCAAATGGGATTTCGCCTTGCCGGGTGAAGCCCCTCTCAAGGCTGAAGAACTCCTCGGGCCGATGCTTGTCTCGGCAAGTATCACCTGCCCGATCGAGTTTTTGCCCCAGTATTTTGGCACGTCACGATTTGGCACCTCTGCATTGGTCGAGTTTCATGCCTATGTTCTGACCCGCCATCACATGTTGATGGTTATTCAACTGCATCCGACTGAACAGGCCACCGCAAACGGTCTGCGGGCCGTCATTGATTTTACCCGCTGAAACATCTCAATTCCGACCCAAATCCAAGGCAGAACGCCTCTTGCAAGATCGTGGATCACGGGCGCATGATTGGCAGGTTGGAAAGGTTGACTCCGGGGCTTTCCGACACCAGATATAGCAGCCAGAGGGGAAGCACAGTGCTGCCGGATTGCCGGGGCCGGAGCTTCTTGCCAGAGAAGGAAATGATATGAGCGACCTTTCAACCACAAGCTATCCGGTCCTGCCGCTGCGCGACATCGTGGTTTTTCCGCATATGATCGTGCCGTTGTTTGTCGGTCGGGAAAAATCTGTCCGCGCCTTGGAAGAGGTAATGGCCGATGACAAGCAAATCCTGCTTTCGTCACAAATTGATCCGTCTGTTGATGATCCAACCATGGACGGCATCTATCGCATCGGCGTTCTTGCCAATGTGCTGCAATTGCTGAAACTGCCCGATGGCACTGTTAAAGTGCTGGTCGAGGGGAAATCCCGCGTCAAGATTAATGAATTTGTTGAGAATCCACGCTTTTTCGAAGCTACCGCCGTTGAGTTGCTTGAGACGCCCGGCGACTCGGACGCGGTTGAGGCTATGCTGCGTGCGGTGGCCGATGAGTTCGAACGCTATGCCAAAATCAAGAAGAACATCCCCGAAGAGGCGCTTGCCGCCGTGTCCGATGCCCGCGAGCCTGCGCGTCTGGCCGATTTGGTTGCTGGCCATCTCGGTGTTGATGTCGCGATGAAGCAAGATCTGCTGGAAACGCTCGATGTGGCCGTGCGTCTGGAAAAGGTCTATGGCCAGATGCAGGGCGAGATGTCGGTTTTGCAGGTCGAGAAAAAGATCAAGACCCGCGTGAAATCGCAAATGGAGCGCACCCAGCGCGAGTATTATCTGAATGAGCAGATGAAGGCCATTCAGAAGGAATTGGGCGACGGTGAAGACGGCCAGAACGAAATGGCCGAGCTTGAGGCGCGGATCAAGAAAACCAAATTCTCGAAAGAGGCCCGCGAAAAGGCTGAAGCCGAGCTGAAAAAACTGAAAAGCATGAGCCCGATGAGCGCCGAGGCGACTGTCGTGCGCAATTATCTCGATTGGCTGTTGTCGGTGCCATGGGGTGACAAATCCCGCGTCAAGAAAGACCTTGGGGCGGCTCAAAAGGTGCTGGACGCCGATCACTACGGGCTGGAAAAAGTCAAGGAGCGCATCGTTGAATATCTGGCGGTTCAGGCCCGCTCGACCAAGCTGAAAGGACCAATTCTGTGCCTTGTTGGCCCTCCGGGCGTGGGTAAAACCTCGCTTGGTCGTTCGGTTGCCAAGGCGACGGGGCGCGAATTCATCCGCATTTCGCTTGGCGGCGTGCGCGACGAATCCGAAATCCGCGGCCATCGGCGCACCTATATCGGCTCGATGCCCGGCAAGATCATTCAGGCGCTGAAAAAGGCGAAAACCACCAACCCGCTGATCTTGCTCGATGAAATCGACAAGATGGGGCAGGATTTCCGTGGTGATCCGGCTTCGGCCATGCTTGAGGTGCTTGATCCCGAACAGAACGCCACCTTCACCGACCACTACATGGAGGTGGAATACGATCTGTCGAACGTGATGTTCATCACCACGGCCAACAGCTACAACATGCCAAGCCCGCTGCTTGACCGGATGGAGATCATCCCGCTGGCGGGCTATACCGAGGATGAAAAGCGCGAAATCGCCAAAGGCCATCTGATCGACAAGCAGATCGCCGGTCACGCATTGAAAAAAGGTGAGTTTTCGATCACCGATGAGGCTCTGACCGAGATGATCCGCACCTATACGCGCGAAGCGGGTGTGCGGAATCTCGAGCGTGAAATTGCCAAACTCGCCCGCAAGGCGGTGACGGAGATCGTGAAGAAAACCACGAAATCGGTCACGGTGACACCTGAAAAGCTGGAAGGCTACCTTGGTGTGAAACGCTTCCGCTATGGTCTGGCCGAAAAGGAGGATCAGGTCGGCGTCGTTACCGGCCTTGCCTGGACCTCGGTGGGCGGCGATCTGTTGCAGATCGAGGCTTTGCGTCTGCCCGGCAAGGGGCGGATGAAGACCACCGGTAAACTTGGTGATGTGATGAAGGAAAGCATCGAAGCGGCGGCCTCTTTCGTGCGCTCGATCAGCCCCGAATTGGGGGTGAAGCCGCCGAAATTCGAGACGATGGACATCCACGTTCACGTCCCCGAAGGGGCTACGCCGAAAGACGGGCCTTCGGCAGGCCTTGCCATGGTGACCTCGATCGTGTCGGTGATCACGGGGATTCCGGTGCGCAAAGACATCGCCATGACGGGTGAGGTTACCCTGCGCGGCAATGCGCTGGCCATCGGCGGATTGAAGGAAAAGCTGCTTGCGGCCTTGCGTGGCGGGATCAAGACGGTGCTGATCCCGGAAGATAATGCCAAGGATCTGGTCGATATTCCCGAGAACGTCACCAAGGGGATGCAGATCATCCCGGTCAGCAATGTGCGCGAGGTGCTGAAACTGGCACTGGTGCGTCAGCCCGAGCCGGTGGAATGGGACGAGGCCGCCGAAGAAGCCGCCGCCGCTGCCCGCGCCGCCACCGCAAATGTTGGCCCTTCCTCGGCCACTGCCCATTAGGGCGCATGAACGAAAGCAGAAGGCGCCATGAGCGCCTTCTGCTTTCTCAATGACAGGGGACCGCCGCCAAATCCCGTCTTTGCGAAAAGCTGGTATAAACTCATAAGCGTTTGGAAGGTGTACAAACCTACCTGACATGCCGTGATGAGGGTGGCAACGCCTGGGGCCGCATCGGGTTGTGGATTGCAAACTGCAAGATCGGCCGACGCAAAGCCTTTGCCAGTATGGCGGCCGACGGCCACCCGCAAAGCCGCCTTGATGATCCGCTGAAGTGGAGCTTCAAGCTGTCAACTGATCATCCGGCTGGCCACGGGAAACGCTTTTGGTGGCGAGACGCCTTGTTCCCTATAGGGCGGCCACTTCAAGCAAAAATGCCCTAATTGTTTCAATTCTTGGCACAATAGCAGTGTTGTTGTAGATTTATTGGCAACTGATGGTTAATTTGCCGCAGATCAACCAAGAAGGCATATGCGATGGCCACTGCTCCTGCAAAAAAGACGCCCACTGCCAAGTCGACAAACCCTGCTGCGCATAAAGCTGCCGGGAGTGGAAAACCCGCTCTGGCTTCGGTCAAACCCGCCGATGAGCGGTCCGAATCTGATGCTTCCGAGATCGGGAAAAACCCGGTTCTGCGGTTGCGTGATCTGGTGAACCGGGTTTCGGAAGCCCACGATCACAAGAAGAAAGACATCAAGGAAATCATCGAGACAGCACTTGCTGAAATGGCCAAGGCATTGGACAACAATGAAAATATGATGCTGCCCTCGCTTGGCAAGGTGCGCATCGTGCGGCAGGGAGATGTGGCAACCGGCGTTCCTATGACGCTGAAACTGCGGCGATCGAACCCCGCTTCATCCACCGAAGTCGCGGATGACAAAGACTCGCTTGCACAGGACGGTGAAGACAGCTAGACACCGCGCCATTGGGCGATTAGCTCAGCGGTAGAGCGCTTCGTTCACATCGAAGATGTCAGCGGTTCAAATCCGTTATCGCCCACCATCAAAAGGCCCTGGATAATTCCAGGGCCTTTTGAATTCAACGGGTTACGATCCGATGTCATTTCAGGATCGACAACAGGTTGGCATAGTCATCGGTCCAGAGGCGGCCTCCGTCCGACGGAACCGGCACCCATCGCGGATCCTGTGTCAGATCACCCAAGGCCGCATCATCAGCACCAATCACCATCACCTTGGATGGGAACAGGCCGTTTTCAAGGCCCGTCGTGTCGGTCTGGTTTTGCAACAACCCCTTCATTCCCAACGCCTCGGCGCTGCGCGACAGCACCTTTTCAATTTCATAATAGCGGTTCGAAATATGAAAAACGATAATCCCATCGGGGTTCAGCCGGTCACGATAAAGCTGCAATGCTTCAACCGTCGAGAGGTGGATCGGCACGGTGTCGGAACTGTAAGCATCTATCACCAGGATATCAAACCGCAGGTCTTTTTGCTGATCAAGCACGATGCGCGCATCGCCAAGATGGGTGGGTGAATTGCCCGCGCAGTTCGACATGAAGGTGAAGAGGTTCGGATTGCGGGCAATCTCATCGACCTTCTGGTCTATCTCGTAGAAGTGCCAGTCCTGATTGGCGTTTTTATAGCAGGCGAGGGCGCCGACCCCCAATCCAACGATGCCGACTGTCCTGGCCGCCTGGCCGCGCACAGAAGACAGGATCTGACCCATTGGCGCACCTTCATGATAATAGGCCATTGGCGATGGGCGCTCGGCGGCCAAATCCTTGATACGTTCAGCCCCATGAAACGTGGTTCCATTGGCATAAAGCCGTAGACTGTCGCGATCCACCACGCGGTGTGGGCCAAAAAAGCTGCGGTCCCGAAAGATCGAAGGTTCATAGCTTGCAAAACCGGCTCCGATCATCGTTGTCATCACTGCCGTGACAACAGCGTAGCCCCGGTTGCGGCTGATCCAGAGTCCGCTCAGCAATGCAACAATCACCGCTACCGCAATGATGGAGTGACCGCTCCCTTTCAGGATTGTCTGCCCCAATGACAAGGGTAGCAATGCAATCAGGCCGGTCACGATGCCAAAGGCCGCATCTTTGGGCCGCAGTTTGCTGCCACTGGCCAACAAGAGCAGGGCGGCTACCGCGACAGTGATGCGCAATTCATAGAAATCATTCAGCAAAAGTGGTGCAAAGATCGAGTTGAACAAGCCACCGATCGCCCCGCCCACCGACATGATCACATAGAACAACGTCAGATGGCCCTGCGATGGGCGCGCATCATACAGTTTTTGATGGGCCATCAGGGTTACGACAAAGCAGCAAAGGATCAATAGCCCGCTCATGGTCCAGGTCAGCGACTCTGCCCAAAGCCCCGAGGCGAGTGCCACCATCAGCACCAGTGACGCCATGAAAGCCTTTTTCAGCGGTCCCCGCCCGATCAAGGGTTTGTTGGTGAAGGTGATAACAAAGGTCAGCAGATAAAGCGCCAGTGGGCCTACCCAGAGCAGCGGGAACGAGCCAAGATCGGTGCCGATCTTGGTTGTGACACCCAACATCAAGGACGAGGGAATGAACGCCAGCAACAGCCATTTTGCAATCACGCGCATATCGGGGGTGGCTTGGGTTTTGCTTTGGGCGGTTGCGCTGGTTGTGCTCCGGCGCACCTGCAGCCCGCTCACCAACAAGAACCCGCCCAGGGCTACAAATCCCCAGGCCCATCCCTGACCGATCGCCCTTGCCCCAAACAACGGCTCTGCCACCAAAGGAAAGGCCAGCAGCGCGATCAGGGAGCCAAGATTGCTGGCACCGTATAGGAAATATGGGTCATTGGCCGATGGGCCATCGCTTTTGGCATACCAGGATTGGATCAGCGGTGAATTTGCCGACAAGACGGCAAAGGGCAGGCCAACCCCAAAGGCATAGAGTGTCAGAGTCTGCATCACGGCAGATTTCTGCGCATCGTAAAGCCAGCCGCCGGGCAACGAGAGGGGCAGGAAGATCAGGGCCAGCGCCCACAGCGTCAGGTGAACGCCAATCTGTACCTGAACGCTGGCGTAGCGCGTCAACAGGTGCGAATAGAGATATCCCGCAATCAAGACGGTTTGAAAGAACAGCATGGCTGTTGTCCAGACCGCCGGCGCGCCGCCAATGGCTGGCAATGCAATGCGGGTGAAAAGCGGTTGCACAAAGAACAACAATGACGCCGAAAGAAAGATCGTCGCCGTGAACAGCGCCGCAATCAGCGCCGGAGCGACAGGGCGGGTTGAGGCGGTCCGCAGAACAGTCATGTGTCGCTCC